>JACPZK010000010.1 GCA_016195565.1 Nitrospirota bacterium
GTCTTAATGAACCTTGCAGCCAATGCAAGAGACGCAATGCCCGAAGGAGGCACACTGACAATAGAGACAGGGCTTGAAGAGCTTGACATGGACTTTCTTAAGATACATGAGTATGGAAAGCCCGGGACGTATGCAGTGATAACAGTTACAGACACAGGGCACGGCATGGATGAAAGGACAAGACAGAGGATATTTGAGCCCTTCTTTACAACAAAAGAAGTAGGCAAAGGCACAGGGCTTGGGCTTTCAATGGTGTACGGCATAATCAAACAGCACAGCGGGTATATCACCTGCTACAGCGAACCCGGCAAAGGCACCACATTCAAGATATACCTGCCTGTTATTGAAAAAGAAACTGAAAAGACAAAAAAAGAAGAACCTATCACACTATCAGGCGGGACAGAGACAATCCTTCTGGCAGAGGATGAAGAAGAAGTAAGGAAACTCATGAAGTTAGTGCTTGAAGAGGCAGGGTATAAAGTAATAGAGGCAAAGGAAATAAAGCCTGATGTAAAAGCACTTTTTTCAAGCGGTTATCCCGCTGACTTCATACACAAAAAGGGGATACTTGAAGAGGGGCTGAACTTTATATCAAAACCTGCTCCGCCTCATGAACTCCTGAAGAGGATTAGGGAGGTGTTGGATAAATGACCCGTATTTTTCCGTCCAGTGATAACTCTTTTGACTGCTTTTCATCTCGGTGGCAATATCTAACTACTTAGGAATCCGCATCTGGGCGATCTGTATCCTTGTGGCTGCTCTTTCAAGCGATGCCTCAGCGCGGTGAAAATCGCACTCCTCGCACTTTTTCAGCCTTTCCTCAGCCCTCTTCATCGCAGCCTTGGCCCTCTCAACGTCTATCTCTTCTGATATCTCTGCACTGTCAGCAAGAACAAGAACTTTATCAGCGCCTATCTCTGCATATCCCCAGTTAACGAAAAAATACTTGGATTCTTTGGCTGTTTTTGCTATGAGCATACCTATCTTTAGCGTTGTCACATAAGGCGCATGCCCCGGAAGCACGCAGAATTCTCCCTCGCTTCCGTTAGCGGTAACCTCATCCACCTCTTCGCTGTATATCAGGCCGTGAGGTGTGACTATCTCTAATTTTAATTTGTTTTCCACTTTTCCTTATTCCTTAACTTTCAATTTTTAACTTTTAGTTTACACCTGTCTCGACCAACCAAGCTTCTTTGCGTTTTCCTCAACCTCTTCAATAGTCCCTGTCATATAGAAAGCCTGTTCAGGAACATCATCATATTTCCCATCTACAATAGCCTTGAAGCTCCTGATTGTGTCTGCAACCTTAACGTATTTACCGGGTCTCCCTGTAAACACCTCTGCAACATGGAACGGCTGGCTTAAAAATCTCTGCATCTTTCTTGCCCTTGATACTATCAGTTTGTCATCCTCTGAAAGCTCTTCCATACCCAAGATTGCGATAATATCCTGAAGCTCTTTATATCTCTGGAGTATCTTCTGAACACTCCTTGCAACCGCATAGTGCTCTTCCCCTATAACCTTTGGATCAAGAATTCTTGATGTGGAATCCAGAGGGTCAACTGCAGGATAGATCCCGAGCTCCGATATCTGCCTTGAGAGAACGACTGTCCCGTCAAGGTGCGTGAATGCTGTAGCAACAGCAGGGTCTGTAAGGTCATCAGCAGGAACATAGATTGCCTGCATTGAAGTGATCGCGCCTTTCTTTGTTGTTGTAATCCTCTCCTGCAAAATTCCCATGTCGGTTCCGAGTGTCGGCTGGTATCCGACAGCAGAAGGCATTCTTCCAAGGAGAGCTGAAAGCTCTGCGCCGGCAAGCGTATATCTGAATATGTTGTCTATGAATATTAGAACGTCCTGCCCCTCATCCCTGAAGTACTCTGCGCATGTAAGGGCTGTCAGCGCAACCCTGGCCCTTGCTCCGGGCGGCTCGTTCATCTGTCCGTAAATTAGGGCGACTTTTTCGAGAACGCCTGAATGCTTCATCTCACCGTAAAGGTCATTCCCTTCTCTGGTCCTTTCACCGACACCCGCAAATACTGAAACTCCGCCATGCTTCATGGCAATGTTATGAATCATCTCCATGATAACAACTGTCTTGCCGACACCTGCGCCGCCGAACATTCCCATCTTACCGCCTCTGACGAATGGGACAAGGAGGTCAAAAACCTTAACCCCCGTTTCAAAGACCTGTGTGGTCGGTTCCTGCTCACTAAACTCCGGAGCCGGCCTGTGAATCGGCAATCTATGTTCAGAAATTACGGGGCCGAGTTTATCAACACCTTCGCCTATGACATTAAGTATTCTTCCAAGCACTGCCTTTCCAACAGGAACAGTGATAGGCTGGCCTGTGTCAACTACAGGCGTTCCTCTTACAAGCCCGTCTGTTGCTGACATTGCAACCGTTCTGGCCTTGTTGTCGCCAAGATGTGATGCTACTTCCAGTGTTATCTTGATATCAGGTATCCCCTTTGAGGCATCCCCTTTCTGCTCCACTGTTACCGCATTCAATATTTCAGGCATCTTGCCTTCGAATTCAACATCAACAACTGCGCCTATAACCTGTGATACTTTTCCAATATTGCTCATCCTATACCCCCATATCTATTTAAATTCAAAGTTAAAAGTTAAGGAACTTATTTTAATTTTTCCATAATTTTGCATTTTTGAATTTTAAATCTTAAATTTTGAATTTATCCCTTTAGCGCCTCAACGCCGCCGACTATATCCATAAGTTCCTTGGTAATTGACGCCTGTCTTGCCTTATTAAACTGGAGAGTCAGGCTGTTTATCATATCATTGGCAGCCTTTGTCGCATTCTCCATTGCAGACATCCTTGCAGCCTCTTCCGAGGCCTGTGATTCAAGCAAGGCCCTGAATATCTGTATCTCAACATTCTTAGGAAGCAGATTATTGAATATATCTTCCTTTGAAGGCTCATATATGAAATTAAAAACCGGCAGTGTTTCCGCAGTTGCCTCTATTGACGCCAAGGGGAGAAGCCTTGTGACAACAACCTTTTGCGCAGCAACTGATTTAAACTCATTGTATGCAAGAATGATTTCATCGGTGGCCTCATTTGTATAGCTCTCAATAATATCCGCTGCTATTTCCTGGGCATTCACATATGAAATTCTCCCTGAAATGCCTGTCCAGCTTTTTTTCAGAGGGACATTTCTCCTCTTGAAATAGTCGACCGCCTTTCTTCCAATAGCGCTTACAGTAACTTCAAATCCCTCTTTCTTCAGATTCGATATATGTTTTGAAGCAGCTCTCAGTATATTAGAATTAAAAGCGCCGCAGAGCCCCCTGTCGCTTGTAAGAACAATGATATCCACATTCTTCCGGGGCCTTACCGCAAGGAGCGGATGTATCTCGCTCTCCGCACCGCCTGCAAGGCTTGAAAGTACAGCGCTCATCCTGTCGGCATACGGCCTCAGCTCAAACATCCTCTGCTGCGCCTTCCTGAATTTGGAAGCAGCAACCATCTTCATAGCCTTCGTTATCTTGCTGGTGCTATGAACAGCCTTTATTCTGCGTTTTATATCTCTAAGTGTAGGCATTTACGCCTGAAATCCTTTCTTGAAATCTTCAACAGCTGATGTTAGTTTTGCCTTGAGGGCGTCATCAATCGCCTTCTTTTCTCCAAGCTCTTTCTTGATATCCGACTTGCGGTCATTTATATAGCGCAGGAATTCCTGCTCAAACTTCTTGACTGATTCCACGGGAATATCATCAATGAATCCCTGTGTTGCGGCAAAAAGAACCATAACCTGATCTATCATTGTCATAGGCACAAACTGGTCCTGCTTAAGGAGTTCGACCATCCTTTTGCCTCTCTCTATCTGTGCCAGTGTTGTCTTGTCAAGGTCGCTTCCGAACTGCGCAAATGCGGCAAGCTCCCTGAACTGCGCAAGGTCCAGCCTTAGTGTGCCTGCGACCTGCTTCATCGCCTTTGTCTGCGCAGCTCCGCCGACACGGCTGACTGAGAGGCCTACATTAACGGCAGGCCTTATGCCTGCATAGAAAAGTTCAGGTTCAAGATATATCTGGCCGTCTGTGATAGAGATAACGTTTGTCGGAATATAACCTGAAACGTCGCCGGCCTGTGTTTCTATTATCGGCAATGCCGTAAGAGAGCCGCCTCCGAGTTCTTTAGAAAGTTTTGCAGCCCTTTCAAGAAGCCTTGAATGCAGATAGAAAACATCTCCGGGGAAGGCCTCACGTCCGGGCGGCCGTCTGAGAAGCAGCGACAACTGCCTGTACGCCGTAGCCTGCTTGCTGAGGTCATCGTATATTATCAATGCATGTTTGCCGTTATCCCTGAAATACTCGCCTATTGAGCATCCTGTGTATGGAGCAATGTACTGCAAAGGCGCGGGCTCGCTTGCTGTTGCGGAAACTATGATTGTGTGCTCCATCGCGCCGTTTTCTTCCAGAGTCTTCATAACACGCGCTACATTTGAACGCTTCTGTCCGACCGCAACATATATGCATGTAACATCTCCGCCCTTCTGGTTTATGATTGCATCAATAGCAACCGCTGTCTTTCCAACCTGACGGTCGCCGATAATAAGCTCTCTCTGTCCTCTTCCTACCGGTATCATGGAATCTATTGCCTTAAGGCCTGTCTGCATAGGTTCGGAAACAGGCTGCCTGTCGACAATACCCGGGGCAACAACATCAACTATCCTGAAATCTTTTGTGTTAATAGGGCCCTTTCCGTCAATCGGCTGCCCTATTGCATTGACAACCCTTCCTCTCATCGCTTCACCCACAGGCACGGACATAATCCTGCCTGTGCGTTTAACAATATCGCCTTCATGAATAAACGAGTCCTCTCCGAAGAGAACCGCACCCACACTATCTTCTTCAAGATTGAGCGCCATTCCCATAATATTATTCGGGAATTCGAGAAGCTCCGAAGACATGCATTTGTCAAGCCCGTAAATCCTCGCTATACCGTCGCCAACTGACACGACAGTGCCAATCTCGCTGACATCAACCTTCTTTTCAAAGTCTGTTATCTGTTTTCTTAGAAGTTCACTTATCTCGTCAACCTTAATTTCCATCTAATCACCCCTTTATAAGCTCATCTTTTAAAAGCCTCAATTGGCCTTTTATACTTGTGTCATACATTGTGCTGCCTACTTTTACAAGGATTCCTCCAAGCAAAGCAGGTTCCATAATAAATTCTATATCCACATCCCTCTCCGTCAATTTCTTTAATGAACGCTTAAGCCTCTCCTCATAATCTTTGCTTATCTCTATAGAAGTTAAAACAGTGGCCCTTGCGCGCTTTTTCTTCTCAAGATAAATGGCGGCGGCTATCTTAATTATTTCAGGCAGAGCGGCAATTATCCTGAACTCTGAAAGATGCATTACAAACCTGACAACCTTTTCAGAAAACCCTGCGCTTTCTGCCATCTTTTTCAATGCCTTCTCCCTGTCCGGCTGAGAAAATGCCGGGTTTAACAGAAAGCTCCTGAAATCTCTGCTCTTCACCATAAGGTTTTCTATCGCCGTAAGCTCAGTTAGCGCCTGAGGCACACCATCGATGTCTACAACATTTATAAGAGTCTTTGCGTATTTTTTAGCTTCTTTTGCCGGCTTCAATTTTTGCCTTCTATCTTTGCTAAAGATTCCTCGAGCAGTTTAAGCTGCTCTTCTTTAGTAAGTTTTTCTTTAAGTTTTTTCTCTGCAAGTTCTATTGCAATGGCAGATGCCTCTTCCATTATTGTTTCCTTAGCCCTTTTAACCTCATAAACTATATTAGTCCTTGCCTGCTCCAGTATCTTTTCTTTCATCCTGCTGCCTTCTTCAATAAGCCGCGCCTTCTCCTTTTCTCCCGACTCTTTTGCTGATGAAACAATCTCCCCTATCTCTCTATCCCTTGCCTTAAGCCTTTCTTCAACCTCTGCAAGGGCTTTCTGAGCCAGTTCCTTTGTCTCCTTTGCTTCCTTGAGGCTCTTCTCTATAAGCTCAGTCCTCTGTTTCAGGAAAGACTGTAACGGCTTTTTCCCGAACTTATATAAAACAAAGAAAAGAATTCCAAAATTTATAATCTTCCAGAAGTAGTCCTTAGCTATCGCTCCTGCGCTTCCTTCTTCCCCGCCTCCGCTTGCGAAAACAATACTTACAGATGCGAGATAGAGGATGCAGGATGCTAAAATGATTAACGAGTGAGGAGTAATGAGTGACGAGTTGTCAGTTTTTGAATTTTGAATTTTTTTCATGCCTTTAACAACTTCCTTACGATTTCATCTGAGAATTTATCCACATCAGCCCGTAAGGCCTGTCTTGCCTTTTCAGCCTCTGCCCTCAGTTCTGTTCTCGCCTTCTGAAGCATTCCGGATGCCTCTGTCTCGGCGCCTGAAAAGAGTTCCCTCTGCCTGTTCCCGCCTTCTGCCCTGAGGGTTTCAAACGCCTCCTTCGCCTTGTCTCTGGCATCCGCTAAGTCCTTATTCA
This sequence comes from Nitrospirota bacterium, assembly GCA_016195565.1. Classification (NCBI taxonomy): domain Bacteria; kingdom Pseudomonadati; phylum Nitrospirota; species Nitrospirota bacterium. The sequence continues at coordinate 6,469 of JACPZK010000010.1, forward strand.
GCCTCGCAATGGCCTCGTCTTTCTTTTGGAACATCTCCTTCGCAGAACCGAGCGCGCCGCTTATATTGTCTTCTCTTTCTTTGAACAGCTTGAGCATGGGTTTAAAGAGAATATAGTTGAGGGCAATCAGCAATCCTAAAAAATTTGCAAGCAAGATAAGAAAGTCTCTTGGTATAAGTTCTAACATTGCTCCACCCTGTTTTTATTGATAGATTTTTTTGATAATCAAAAGTGAAAACGATGAAATTTATCACATATTTTTTTCCTTTGTCAAGGGAAAGGCTTAAAACTCAGGAAGAATTTTTTAAATCGTTTTATAAGTTTTCCTAATTTGTGAGGTATAATAGCAGAAATGTTCTCTGAATCACTCATCCGGCTCAAAAAAATGAATCTCCTGCGGGAGATAAAAAATTGCAATTCTCCGCAAGGTTCAAGAATATCAATGGACGGGAAAAACTACATAAATTTTTCGTCAAACAACTATCTCGGACTTGCAAATCACCCTCACGTAATTGAATCCTCAAAGAAAGCTATTGCGATGTTCGGTTTCGGCTCAGGCGCATCAAGGCTTCTCTGCGGCGGAAGTATTCTTCATAGTGAACTTGAAAAAAAGACAGCAGAATTCAAGGGAACAGAATCAGCCCTTATCTTTAATTCAGGCTATTCGGCAAATATAGGGATAATCCCTGCAATTGCTGATGAAGAAGACGTGATATTCAGCGATGAGCTCAACCATGCAAGCATAGTTGACGGATGCAGGCTGAGCAAGGCAAAGAAAATAATTTACAGGCACAAAGATATAGGGCACCTTTCAGAGTTGATAGAAAAAGAAAAAGCAAAGAGGAAAATAATCATCACAGATTCCGTATTCAGCATGGATGGCGACATCGCTCCGTTAAAGGAGATTTTTAATCTTTGCTTAACTTTTAACTCTACACTCTCAACTCCTAACTTTCTTCTCTATATAGACGACGCTCACGGCACAGGTGTGCTTGGAAACGGAAAAGGCGCACTCGCGCATTTTGGCATAAAGCCGGGGCCGTGGATTATACAGATGGGAACTTTCTCAAAGGCGCTGGGTTCATTCGGAGCATTTGCTGCCGGAAGCAAAGACGCCATAGAGTGGATACTTAACACTGCAAGAAGTTTTATATTTTCCACAGCCCTGCCTTCATGCGCTGCCGCAGCCTCAATTGCCGCATTAGAGGTGATAGAAAAAGAGCCGGAACTCCTTAACAAACTATGGTCCAACAGAGAACACGCTGTTCACGGAATTACAAAACTCGGTTATGATATTATGGGCAGCGAAACACCGATAATCCCTGTCAGGACAGGAACAGTTGAAAAAGCGCTGAGAATATCACGGCATCTTATGGAAAACGGCATCTTTGCGTCTGCGATAAGGCCGCCGTCTGTAAAAGAACCGCGGATAAGAATAACAGTGACAGCCGCTCATACAACTGAAGATATTGAAAGGCTGATAAAAGCATTAGACAGTATAAAACTTTAGAGCAGTAGCCCAGTAGCGCAGCAGCGCAGCCGTTTTCCAGTGAATTTTTTGACTGTGGAACTATTGCTCTACTGCACTTCTGCTCTGCTGTTCCAAAATATGATATGCTTATATTATGCCTGAGCTCAGATTAAACCTTATAACAAGAGAGTGGGTAATAATCGCAACCGAGCGGGCAAAACGGCCTGATGAATTCCGCCAGAGAAGAGACAAAAAATATCTGCCTGAACATGACAAAAACTGCCCTTTCTGCCCCGGCAATGAAGACAAAACCCCCGGAGAAATAATGAAGGTGTCCTCTGACGGGAACTGGAAGATAAGGGTAACGCCTAATAAGTTTTCCGCGCTGAGCTTTGAAGGAGAACGAAAGCGGATAAACGAAGGCTTGAAACATCTTGTCACCGGTGTCGGAAGGCACGAGGTAATAATAGAGTCAGCCCTCCACAATATGCCAACAGCGCTTATGCCTGTAGAGGATGTAGCTGATATTTTAAGGGTTTATAAAAACCGTTTTCTTGACATCTATAACGATTCCAGAACAGAGCATGTAATAATCTTCAAAAACAACGGAGAGAAGGCAGGCACATCAATCGAACATGCCCATTCACAGATTGTAGGCACGCCTGTAACTCCGATGCAGGTAAGGGACAGAATGGATGAGACAACAAGATATTTTGACAATACAGGAGAATGCCTGATGTGCGCTACCGTGAGGTCTGAACTTTCAGAGGGCAGGCGGATAATATTGGATACAAACCATTTCGTGACATTCATCCCGTATGCGGCGCTGTCTCCGTTTCACACATGGATATTCCCCAAAAAGCATAATGCATCTTTTGGAGACATAAGCGAGGAAGAAATAGCTGACCTTGCATATAATCTAAAAACAGCGCTCTCTAAGATTTATCACGGACTGGATAACCCTGACTACAACTATGTCATTCGCTCTGAAAGCCCGAAGGAAAGCGGCTCCGAATATTTCCACTGGTATCTGAGTATTGTGCCGAGGGTAATTCAGGCAGCAGGATTTGAACTCGGCTCAGGCATGTATATAAACACGTCCCTGCCTGAAGAGATTGCGGAGTTTTTGAGAAAAGTTAAAACTGATTCCTAATGCCTGCCTTGTATCTACACAAATTTACCAAGAATATCGTAAACAGTTTTTATGGCAAGTGAATCCTCCGGCAGTTCCACGATTGCTCTACCCTGAAGGTCGTATTGAAAAACATTCTTATCCTGAGGAACGACACCGGCAACTTCAAGCCCGAGAGACCCGGCAAGTTTTTTGAGTTCATCGCCCTCATCGCCTGTTACCCTGTTGATTATCAGCATATGCTTATCAATATCAAGGTCCAGCTCTTTTACGAGGTCTGCAATCCTCCTTGCTGTTTTGATGCCCCTTACAGTCGGGTCGCTTATTATCAGCAGCAGGTCAACCTTATGCGTAGTCCTCCTGCTCAGATGCTCCATGCCCGCCTCATTGTCTATCACAACATAAGAATATGTCTCTGAAAGCTTGTCAGTGTATTTTCTGATTATGTTATTCGCAGCGCAGTAACAGCCGGGGCCCTCAGGCCTTCCCATTACCATCAAATCAAAACCCTTTGCCTCTATGACTGACCGCTGAACCTGATAGTCAAACAACTGCTCCATTGACATGCCGCCGGGCCTTTCCATTCCGCCTCTTATTGTCTGGAGGGATTCCTCTCTCAGATGGCCGATTGTCGCATGGACATCAACGCCCAATGCCTCGTTCAGGCAGGAATTGCTGTCAGCATCAACTGCAAGCACAGCCTTTTTCTTTTTTTCAACGAGATACTTGACAGTCAGCGCAGATATGCTTGTTTTCCCTGTCCCGCCTTTTCCTGCAAGCGCAATCACAAACGCCATATTTTATTTATCCAGTCAGTCTTAATCATTCCTCGCCAATTGCCTCCAGATCAGCAATATCTTTTTTTCTTCCAATAGCGCGTTTATTTTGAATGAACTGTTCCCGTCCTATATAGTGCACCGCTATGCCCCCATAAGTTCCCGTAACACGACTTGCAAATGCTTCTTCCCATGATATTCCTGTAAGCGATGTCACAATGTCTATTCGAACCGGCGCAACGCCAAGCTGGACTACCCTGCCATGAATTGTGAAATCCTCAACAGTCAGCCCAAGAGAACCAAAACCAAATTTTTCAAGCGCAGAGAGAATGTTTTTAGCGTTCTCTGGATCGGAGCGGACAAAAATATCTATGTCTCCTGTATATCGCGGGGCACCATAATATGCAAGAGCATGTGCGCCGACTATTATGTAATCAACTTTGTGGGTGTTGAATAACGCGAGCAGATCTCTGAAATCTTGCTGAGCTTCCATTGTGTTGTCTCCTCAACTGCTCAAGAGCAGCGACACGTTCATCGGGTTTTCTGGACAACCAGTAAGCAAGGTTCTCTTTTATCTCTGAGAAATCTTTCAGGTTTTCCCTTCGCACAACCTTCTCTATCATGTTAATATTATAACAATTCCCCCCATAAAAAGCCTTTCATTTATCTTCAGCAGAAAAATATAAAGACATTCCCATGGACTTTGCCGATGCTACGCTTGTGGTTCTGGCTGAGGAGATCGATGAAGATTTCACGCTTGATATGAGGGGCTTTCAGGCATACCGGATTCATGAAAGAAAATCATTTAAGATTTGGCCAAGATAATACCTCCCAAAATTTCTACTTTTATGGTATATTGCTTACATCATGGCAATAAATAAGAAATTCGTATAATCATCGTTATGTGTTAAAGAATGTTTGATAATTCAATAATCAAAAAAACTGGACAAATGTGGAAGCTTAATTTAGCTTTCATGCTAACAATTCTCGGAGTTGCTTCATTATTTTATGGCGTCAATATCGCAGATGCGCAACCTGATTCTTTGGCTGTATCTTTAGTGCTATGCGGCATAATTGTTGCATTTGCCAGTTTAATATTTGGGATTGTATCAATCCGCTGTCCGAATTGCAAGACACTATGGTTATGGCAAGGAATTAGCGGTAAAAGTTCAAATCAATGGTTAATTTGGCTACTATCGCGAACTGAATGTCCAAAATGCAAAAAATAATTTATAATCACATAACCTATCCATCAACCCGACGCGGAATAAACGCCGTTTGGTTTTGTTCCGGGGTGGTTGCTCCAGCGGGTCAGCCGAATCGTTAAGCCTCCGAAGGGAATAAAATTCTTATCCTGCTTTTCCTAAAAGCTCAAAGAATCTTTCTCAGGCTTACTATGTTTCCCCTCACCACACCCTGAAAAGTCTTTGTATATTCTTTATCTCTCCTGCAAGGCTTTCTGTCTTTGAAAATCTATAGTCTCTGTGCGTTTTAACTTCAAGCCTGCCGTCCTTCTCTGTTATTTTTACAGCGCCGCTCATGTCCGTGCGGTATATTTTTGCGCCTTCAAGCATTTCAAGCGTTTCCCGATGCGGATGTCCATAGGCATTATCCCTTCCCACGCTTATTACTGCAATCTCAGGAGATGCCGCATCATAGAATGGTTTATACGCTGATGTCCTGCCGCCGTGATGCGGGACTTTAACAACATCACTCTTAAGCCATTTGCCAAGATGGATTATATCCTCTTGTGCTTCATCTTCAATATCTCCTGTGAATAAAAATGATTTCTTCCTTCCGCCTGAGGCAGATTCTATCTTTAATACCAGTGAACTGTTATTCCCTCCGTTATCGCTGTCTCCTCTCATGGCGTAAAATTCTTTATACGGATGAAGCGCATATATCTTATATCCATTACCTTCAATCACATCGCCCCTCTCAAGCATCCTGCGAACTATACCCGTGCTGTTTCCCTCCGGATAAATAATGCGTCCGCTGTCCCACATCTCTTTAACCTTAAACCGTGCCGTCAGATAATCTGTTCCTCCCGCATGGTCAGAATCTGCATGTGAGAGAACAAGGGCGTCTATGCTTTTCATACCGAGATATTTCAAAAATGCAGAAACTTCGCGGCCGCTTCTTCCTGTATCCATCACAACAACTTTTTTATCGGGGAGTTCTATTACTGCTCCGTCTCCCTGCCCGACATCAAGATACGTTATTCCCATTTCGCCGCCTCTTAAAAAGATATGCGCCGACACATAGGCTATCATCAGGAGAAAAGTGATTACAGGGACCAGTTTCTTCTTGCTTACGAAAAAATAAAAAACAAATCCTACATAAAAGATTATTACTGCAAACACGGGGAATGCAGGAATCTTTATATCTGAAAACTGGAATTCCGCCATAAATCTCACGGAATAGACAGTAATGTCAGTTACTGTTTTTACCAGAGAGCCGAACATATAATGTCCTGTAAAAAGAAACATGAAAGACGATATCAGCGACAGAGGCAAGAGCAGAAAACCTATCAGCGGCGTGATTAAGAGATTGGACAGCGGAGATATAATGGAAAAATAATGAAAGTGATATGCAACCAGAGGCGCTGTTCCAAGAGAGGCTGCAAGCGTAAGTAGAAGGGAAGCCCGAAGAGCAGTAGCGCAGTAGAGCAGCAGCGCAGTAGTTTTTGAGATTTGTTGTCCTGCTGCTGTGCTGTTTTGTTGCTCCTCTGCTCTGCCCATCTCTATTGAAAACCCGATAAAAAGCACTGCAAGGAATGAGAGCTGAAAAGAAAGGCTGAACAGAGACTCGGGATTCCACAAGACAATCACAAAAGCGGCAAACAAGAGCGAGTTAAGCCAGAATCTTTTTCTGCCTATCAAAAGCCCGATGAGAAACAGGCTTATCATTATAAAAGACCTAACTGCAGGAATGCTCCACCCTGAGAGAGCAAGATATGCAAGCATGAACGGAAGGCTCAGAGCCGCCGCCCCCTGAGACGGCGTGAAGTAGAGTGTAATCCTCTGGAGCAAACTGTATGGCAGAAATTTTATTACAAACCTGAATAAACCGAACAGGAGAACAGAGAAGATTCCGAAATGCGTGCCTGAAATGCTTAAAATATGCGCAAGCCCTGTTGAGCTAAAGGCGTCTTTCAATCCGTCGCTCATATTGCCTCTCTGCCCTGTGGTTATGGCAGAAACAAGTGCGCCTGAATCAGCGCTGAAGTTCTCTGTAACATATCTGTTAAGTTTCGCCCTTGCATCTTCAAACACTGCCCATACGCTTTTTTTGCCGCCCCTTAAGTCTTTAACTTCAATAAGGTTTGCATAGAGATTGTTGTTTTCGGTCCTTCCGGGATTGAACTTTCTATTGTCTTTGCCTATCTTGACTGCTATATTGTATCGCTCTCCTGCTATAAACTCATAATCGGAAAAAATAAAAATATCTTTTTCCTCAATCTCTTTTAATGCCTTTCCTGTTTCCTCATCTGCTGCCGAGCTTACATGAAACTCCTGAATAAATTTTCCTGTAGATGCCGCAACCGCATCTGAACTGAACTCCCCTGATACGATTATTTCTTTTCCCCTGATATTAGAAAAATCAGCCTCAGGCGCATATCTGAAAAAGGCATATAAAACTCCGAAAACAAGGACAGGGATTAACAGGTATCTTTTCTTAAAAATCAGGCCGGCAAGAAACAGAAAAAATATGATACTGCTTGTGAAGGGGAAATAATGAAATGAATAAAACAGGATAACGCCGGCAAGAAATGAGATGAAAAATGCCATTCTTAATCCATATTACTTATAAATATTCTCTCACAACTTTTGAGATTTCATTCCCCAGCTTCTCTATCAACCGCCTCTCTTTACCCTCAACCATCACTCTTATCTTCGGCTCTGTGCCTGACGGCCTTACAAGTATCCTGCCGTTGCCGGCGAGTCTCTCCTCGGCCTTCCTGATTGCCGCCCCTATTTCAGGGATTGATTTAAAGTCCTTTCTCTTTTCTGTCTCAATATTTATGAGAATCTGAGGATACAGCGTTATATCAGATACAAGTTTGGAGAAAGGCTTGCCTCTTTTCCTCATCAGATAAAGCACATGAAGGGCGGTGATAGGCCCGTCCCCTGTTGTATTGTAATCAGAGAATATTATATGCCCGGACTGTTCTCCGCCAAAGTTATATCCGCCTGCGCGCATCTTCTCGGCAACAAATCTGTCTCCGACCTTGGTCCTTATAAATTTAATCCCATTCCTTGCAAGATAATGCTCAAGCCCAAGGTTGCTCATAACCGTGGAGACAACTGTATTGCCTTTAAGCCTTCCTTCCCTTTTAAACTCTCTCGCGCATATCCCTATAATCTGATCTCCATCAACGATTCTGCCTTTTTCATCACAGAAAATAGTCCTGTCAGCATCGCCGTCATGCGCAATGCCGGCATGAGCCCTGTGCTGCCTGACAGCCTTCTGAAGCATTTCAGGATAGAGCGCTCCGCAGCCGTCATTAATGTTAACGCCGTCAGGCTTATCATTTATCACTGTAACTTCAGCGCCGAGTTCACGCAGAACCCACGGTGTTGTTTTATACGCAGCTCCGTTTGCGCAGTCAACAACAACCTTTATCCCTTCAAGCGTCACGCCTTTGGGCACAGTTGATTTTATATATTCAATATACCTGCCTGTTGCATCATCAAGCCTGTATGCCTTCCCTATATCAGAACCAGAAGGCCTTTTTGTGCCAAGCCCGTCATCCACCACAAGCTCTTCTATGCTCTTTTCTATTTCACCGGGAAGCTTGAACCCGTCAGATGAAAAAAACTTTATTCCGTTATCCTCGTAAGGATTATGCGATGCCGATATCACAATCCCTGCGTCAAGCCTCAAAGCCCTTGTAAGAAATGCCACTCCGGGAGTCGGTATAGGCCCCACAAGCGTTACGTTCATCCCCATTGAGCAAATTCCGGAGGTAAGGGCGCTTTCTATCATATACCCTGAAAGCCTTGTGTCCTTTCCTATCAGAACCATATTCCTGCCGTGCTTTTTCCTCAGAACCTTAGCTGCCGCCATTCCGATCCTGAGCACATTTTCAGGAGTCATGGGATGCTTATTTACCCTGCCTCTTATGCCGTCTGTACCGAATAATTTCATCTGAAAATACCTCTAACTAATTGATTTGTAAGTTATTTATAATTTGTCATTCTCTGGCTTGACCAGAGAATCCAGTTCCTCTTTTCTGGATTCCCCGATTAAATCGGGGAATGACACTGTTTTTTCACACTTACACTGTTCACTTTCTTTTTATAACAACCTTTACGCTGACTTCCTGCATATCAGTCCTTATATTCCTGCCGGCCATGTCAATGCGCACAGTCTGCGTAAAAGTTTTATCAGCGTCTGAAATATCCACAGGCTCGGTCCTCAGAAATTTTACTTTGCCTGTCTCTGTCCTTACTCCCTCAATGGCCAACTCCTTAGGCAAAATTTCCACAGAACTCACAACAAACCCTTCCTTGGGACTGCCGGCCACAATTGCATTTACAGGCACGGTCTTAATAAGCGTCTCTTCCAGCACAATCCATACAGACGAGGGGGTTATTCCTGTAATGTTAATTGTATGGGGGATTTTAATATCGTCCTTGTTTATATAGTATATTCCTCTCCCTTTTTTTGCCTTGCTCAAATCCACATGAACTCTTACATCAGACGGTTTCATATTCCTGAGAATTCTATCCTGTCCTTTCAGGCTCACATTTACAGATTTCACTCCCTGCTTAATGCTTTCAAGCCCCTGCGGCATATTTTTGAGTTCCATAGGAATGTCAAGTGATATCTCAGACTGTCCCTTTGAGATAACAAAAAACCACAAGATTATCGCCATGATAACCGCAGTAACTTTCAATCCGAAATTCTCAAGCAAGCGCCTTCTCATTGCGCCGCCTTCTCGTAGAGTCGAGTCTCCGACTTCTTGGATGTGAACATATCCGTTAATATATCACGGAGCGTCCCCATGTCAATATGGGTTTCGAGTTTTCCGGCAATAGCCATAGAGATATTGCCTGTTTCTTCAGAAACTATAATAGCAACCGCATCTGTTTCTTCTGTAAGCCCGAGGCCTGCCCTGTGCCTTGTGCCCATGGCTTTATCAACCTCGGTGCTGAGCATTATGGGAAGAAAACAACCTGCTGCGATAATCCTGTTGCCTTTTATAATAACCGCTCCGTCGTGTATCGGAGATGAAGGATGAAAGATGCTGAGAAGTATTTCGCGCGTAACCTTTGCGTCAAGCGCTGTTCCTATCTCAACAAATTCATTCAGGCTTGTTTCACGCTCAATAACAATCAGTGCTCCAATCTTTCTGTTTGCAAGGGCCACTGAAGCCTTGACAATTTCTTCCAGAGATTTGAGTTCCTCGGCTGAAGTGAATGACTGCAGAAACGGAGTCTCGCCCATACGCGCAAGCGCCCTTCGTATCTCAGGCTGGAAGAGCACTATAAGCGCTATAACTATCTGCGCCCAGAAGCTCTGGATTATCCAGTCCATCGTATAAAGTCCTGTATAACCTGAAAGGAGAGAGGCCAGCAGCAGCACTCCGATGCCTATAAGCATCTGAACGGCCTTTGTGCCTTTTATAAACAGAAGCAGACGGTAAAGCAGAAGGGACACGAGAATAATGTCCAGAATATCCTGCCACCTTAATTGCCTGAATATTTCCACTTCAGACTCTCTTTTTAAGCCAGTCTTTAGGATTTATTACATGAAAGTTTCCGTTACCATCCGAATAAACCACCCTTGCAATCCGCGCATTGAGTATTATCCTTTTGCACATCATGCACGGCTCTGAATGGCATTCATCAGCGCTATCATCCGCGCCCGATATATAAATGGTTGCGCCTTCAAGTTCATGAACTGCTGCGCGTATTACTGCATTTACCTCTGCGTGAACGCTGTGGCAGAGTTCGTATCTTTCGCCGTGAGGGATTTGAAGTTCCTTTCTCGTGCATTTTCCAACTTCAAGACAATCCTTCATGCCTGCGGGAGCGCCGTTATACCCTGTGCTCACGATAATATTGTCTTTCGTAATTACAGCGCCGTATTTGCGCCTGAGGCATGTAGCCCTTGTTGAGACAGCCTTGGCTATGTTTATGAAATATTCATCCCAGCCCGGCCTCTTACTCTTCTTTTTGATTTTAGGCATATTCTATATTATTAAATTCAGAGTGCAAAATGCAAAGATGGCTATAAAGAATGTTATTTTCTCGCCCTCAAAAACGCAGCGAAAAAGAGCGCTGTGATTATCAGGACGATTGCGCCGCCAGGCGAGAGGTCAAACTGATATGAAAGATAAAGCCCTGCTATCGTAGAAAAAAGCGCAACAGCGCATGATATGAGCATCATCGGATAAAAACTTCTTGAAAGCAGTTGTGCAACAGCGCCGGGGATGACAAGAAGGGCGGAAACAAGGATAATCCCCACAACCTTGATAGAGATAACAATCGCCACTGCCATAGAGAGCAGAAAGAGCGATTTAATCAGACGTGTCGGGATACCGCTTACAATCGCAAGCTCTTCATTGAATGTCGTAAACAAAAGCTCCTTCATAATCATCATAATCGCAGCAAGGATTACGACCGTCACTGCAATCGTCAGCCACATCTCGCTTTCGCTTATTGCGAGTATGCTTCCGAAGAGATAGCCGAAAAGATCTACATTGTAACTTTTTGAAAGGCTTATCAGAACTATGCCGAGAGCCATTGAGCTTGAAAAGAATACGCCTATGGCGGTATCTTCCGCCACCCTGCCCTTTGAGCTTATTTTCTCAATTCCGAATGCCACAAAGATGGAATATATCATCGCCGTTATGACAGGATTTACTCCCGCAAGAAAACCTATTGCGACTCCTCCGAATGCCGCATGGGAAATGCCTGAGCCGACAAATGCAACCCTTCTCATGACAACAAACACAGATATTATCCCTGTGAGAATGCTAACAACAATCCCCGTGATAACCGCCCTCTGCATGAACCCGTATGACAAGATTTCCATTATTTTCTCAGCCTCTCGCATTTATCGCATAAGTCAGAATGTATCAGTATATCCACATTCTTGCCGTAGAGCCTTTCAAGCACATTTTCGTCAAGCGCGCCAAGAGGCGCGCCGTGGTAATAGAGAATTTTATTCAAACAGGCAATTTCATCAACATAGGCTGTCACAGCGCCGATATCATGCGACACCATGATAATTGTCAGTCCGAGTCTCTTCTGAAATCCTTTAAGGAGATGATAAAAATCCTCCTGCCCCACAACATCTATGCCTGTGCTCGGCTCATCAAGTATTAGCATTTTCGGATTGCTCACAAGCGCCCTTGCAATAGAGATGCGCTGCTGCTCTCCGCCTGACATCTCGCCAAAGGAAAAATTCTCATGCCCCGACATCCCGATAAGCTCTATATATTCACGCGCCTTTTCTTTGTCCTTTTTTGAAGGCCATCTGAAAAATCCGAGCCTGCCATATAATCCCATTGTTACAACATCTATCGCCCTTGCAGGGAAATTAATATCAAGGTTAAGATGCTGCGGCACATAACCGAAAACTCCTGCTTTCAAACATTCCCCGGAAGATTTACCCAGCACCCTTACATCTCCTGTAGAATGCTTAATAAGGCCGAGTATTGACTTCAGAAATGTTGTCTTGCCGCTGCCGTTAGGCCCGACAATGCCGAGGAATTTCCCTTCTTCAAGAGAGAGGTTTATATCCTTCAGTATCTCTTTGCCGCTCAGAACAACAGAAAGGTTTTTTATTTCCAGCGCTTTCACTTCATTCCCTCTTCCATTATTGAAAGGTTATATTTCATAAGGCCTATATATGTATCTCTGCCTTTAACATTAGCGCCGCCAATCGGATCAAGAAACAAAACCTTAGCGCCTGCCTCCTTTGCAATCACCTCTGCAATCTTTGGATTGAACTGCGGCTCTGCAAAGACAATTTTTGAGTTTATCTTCTTTATCTCACTTACAATCTTTGCAATATGTTTCGGAGAAGGCTCCCTGCCGGGAGATTCCTCTATAACCCCTGTAACCCTGAGCCCGTATCTTTTTGAAAAATAGTTCCATGCAGGATGAAAGGTTACATACTCTTTTACACGGAAACTTTTTACTCTATTCATAATCTCGATGTGAAGGGCATCTAAATCTTTTTTATATTTCTCAGCATTCTCTCTGTAATAAGCCTCTCCCCCGGGGTCAGCCCTGGAGAGAGCATTCTTTACCTTATCCACAACTGTTTTCATTAATACAGGGTCAAGCCACACATGAGGGTCGGCAGATTCTGAATGTTCTTTTTTTTCATAGGTATCTCCCTCCGCATGAGAATGAACATGCCTTATCAGGGGAAGCCCTGATGCTGCATCAACTATAATGAGATTCCTGTTAGAAGATGCCTTCATCATCTTCTCTGCCCAGAATTCAAGCCCCGCGCCTGCCTTTACAAAAATCTTTGAATTCTGTATCTCCATCATATCCAATGGCGTGGGCTCAAATGTATGCGGCGAGGCAGCAGGGGGCAGCATTACCTTTACACTGACCCTGTCTTTGCCGACCTGTTTTGTGACATCACCGAGAGGCTGAATACTTGCAACAACTTTTATCTTTTCTGCAAAGGAGGCATGAGCAAAAGACAAAAACACTGCTATAAAAATTACGATAAATCTTTTCATATCTTTAATGTCCTCTATGGTAGCGGTGTTTGAAATTACTGTCAAGAGAGAGCAGTTCGTGTAAAATATCATAATGGAAAACCAGGAAAAGTCATCGGCATTATATTTCAGGGACTTCCGCCTCTTCTGGTTCAGCCAGTTGATTTCCCTCTCAGGCACATGGATGCAGTCTGTTGCGCAGGGATGGCTGGTATACTCCTTAACGAAATCTCCTTTTTATCTAGGAATGGTGGCAGCCGCATCAACCCTTCCGATACTTCTCTTTACATTAATCGGAGGCATTGCGGCAGACAGATTCAGGAAGAGAAACCTGCTTATTGCAACGCAGGCATTATCCATAGTCCCCGCGCTTCTGCTCGGCATATTCACGGATTCAGGCATAATAACCGTGTATCAGGTAATCTTCTTTGCATTTTTTCTCGGCACAGTAAATGCTTTTGACATGCCTGCAAGACAGTCGTTCGTCTTTGAGATGGTCGGCAAAGGGCATCTCCTAAATGCAATTGCACTCAATTCTGCCGCCTTTAACGGCGCGCGCCTCATAGGCCCTGTCTTTGCCGGACTGGCGATAGCATATATGGGGCTTCCCTCATGTTTTTATCTGAACGCCGCGAGTTTTATTCCTGTGATAATTGCCCTCTCAATGATAAATGCAAAAGGCGAGATAAGAATATCTCAGGAAAGTTTTTTAAGAGACCTTGCCGAAGGTTTTTATTTTATAAAGAGCCAAAAGGACATTTTTTACATGATAATCCTCATTGCCGTCTTCAGCCTCTTCGGAATCCCGTTTATAAGCTTCCTGCCTGTATTCGCCGAGGAGATATTCAATGCCGGGCCAACTGGACTGGGCTTTCTTGTAAGCGCCACCGGATTAGGCGCTCTTTCAGCAGCCCTCATGCTCGCATTCAAGCGTGATGTGAAAGATAAATTGAGATTAATGTCTCTGTCAGGGATGTGTTTTTCTCTTGCACTATTCTTTGCATCGTTCTCACGGGTCTTTGCGGTTTCACTTTTACTGCTAATCATGGCTGGCTGGGGAATAGTAAGTTTTCTTGCAACAGCAAACAGCTTTATCCAACTGTCAACACCCGACAATCTCAGAGGAAGGGTAATGAGCGTTTATTCCTTTGTATTTCTCGGCTTTACACCGATAGGGAATTTTCTCATGGGCATAATGTCAGAGCGCATAGGGACCACATACACCGTTGCAGCGGCAGCGCTGGTATGCCTTGCAGGAGCGTCAATTTTTTCTTTGAAGCACTTGCGGAAAGAAATTTGATATTATTAATCTATAGAATGCAGGCACATATTTTCGCAGCGGTAGTTTAATATTGCCGAAAGACAGTTATAGCCTCCTTGAAAGGTATATTTGCAAATGAAAATACTTGCGATAGACACATCAACAATGCTCGGCGGAATAGCAATCCTGGATGAATCCCTGCTGATTGCAGAAAGCAGGCTCAATGTCAGGTCAACACATTCAGAGAGGCTTATGACAGAGATTGAGCGCTGCCTCAAACAGTCAGGCATTAAAATATCCGATATTGACGTCTTTGCAGTGGCAACAGGCCCCGGTTCCTTCACAGGCCTGAGAATCGGAGTGAGCACAGTCAAGGGGTTTTCCTATGCGACAGGAAAACAAATAGTCTCTGTGCCGACGCTTGAAGCGCTCGCGTGGAATTTCCCTTACAGTAAATACCCTGTCTGCACAATGCTTGATGCAAGAAAAAAAGAAGTCTATGCGGCATTGTTCAAATGGGAAGGAGAGAATTTCACAAGGCTGATAAATGAGACCTCAGCAAAGCCTGAAGAGTTTGCATGCGATGTGTTGCGCGTTACACATGATGATAAATTCATATTCGCCGGAGAGGGAGCTGCGCTTTACAGGGATAAGATAATTGAGGCCATGGGTGAAAAGGCTATATTTGCATCTCCTGAAAAAACAGTCCCTTCTCCTGCGAATGTTGCGGTTCTTGGGCTTAAAAAGGCTAAAGCAGGAGAATTTTCAGAACCTATCAGCCTAACCCCCATGTACATAAGAAAATCAGAGGCAGAGGTAAAGTGGTCGAAAATTCGCTAAGGCGAAAAGGACTTACAATAAGGGCAATGCAGGAATCTGACCTGCCTTCTGTAGTTGCAATTGAGCGCCTCTCATTCAGCACGCCGTGGTCGGAAACATTGTTTTTTAATGAAATCTATAAGCAGCGTTCCATTCCAAAGGTTGCTGTCATAGATGACAGGATCGCCGGATATATATGTGCAAACCAGGTTGCCGACGAGGGGCATATCCTGAATCTTGCAGTCCATCCTGATTTCAGAGGAAGGGGAATTGCAAATACGCTGGTTGAAAACATCCTTGAAGAACTGAAAGAAAACGCCTGCAGGTTTTTATATCTTGAGGTGAGGGCGTCAAACAATGCCGCAAGGGAACTTTATGAAGGCTTTGGATTCAGCGTTGTTGGAACAAGAAAAGTATATTACACAGAGCCAAAAGAAGATGCAGTGATTATGATGCTGAGGCTTTAGGTTTTTTGATATGGCTCTTTTCCGATAACTCAGCGATACTTTTTATTGCAATCAAAAATCCATCTTTCAATTTTTTATCCTTTATTCTTCTGAAGAGGCTGAGAAGTTCAATCTCATTATCGCTCAGTGCGCCATACGGGCTGACGGCTTCAGATACCATCATCTTTTCTTCATCCGGAACAAACCTGCTCAAGGGGATATTCAAGGCATGTGCAATCTGGGAAAGACGCGATACACTGATCTCGCTCACTCCTTTTTCGTATTTCTGAATCTGTTGATAGGAAATACCCACCCTTTCCGCTAACCCCATCTGGGACAGCCCTGCTGCCTTTCTCACAATTCTTATCAAACTTCCAATATGTCTTTTGTCTGTGTCTCTTGTCATAATATGCTGCATAATTTTGCTTGTTGCGATATAAAATGTCTATAAACCGGCAGTTGTGGTAAGAATTGACAAACACAACTCTAAGTAGTATTATTTTGGGCGTGAAGACTAATAATAAAAAAATCTTGGTTGCTGAGGATGATCCCCTCGTAAGAAAATTGTTAAATGAATTTTTAACTCTGTGCGGCTATGATGTAGACTGTGTCAGCAATGGAAAAGAGGCGATAGCGCTGATAGAGACAGGCAGCTATGACGTCCTTATAACTGACTATCTGGTACCTGAGATGAACGGCATAGAACTTATAAAAAAAGCGCGCGATATTAAAAAATCATTGGCAATAATAGGTATGAGCGTCTCGGAGGAAGAGCAGGGATTCTTAGCTGCCGGAGCAAATCTTTTTATAGCCAAGCCTTTCAGCCCTTACGCGCTAAAAAATATAATTGAGGGAATCTGCTCTACTTAGAAAAATTCCTTATTGATTCCATAATCCTCGCCGGTGTTGTCACTGCTGTCCCGACTTCTCCCACAACAATGCCTGCCGCATGATTCGCAATAACCGCTGCCTGGTGCATGGTTGCGCCTGATGCATGGGCAAGGGCAAAGGCTGCGATAACCGTATCGCCTGCTCCCGTAACATCATAAACATGCCTTGCAACTGTGGGGATATGCGTGACCCGGCCTTTCTCAAAAAGGCTCATGCCTTCCTCTCCTCTTGTTATCAGCGCTGATTTGCATGGAAGTTTCTTAAGAAGTATCCTGCCTGCCTTAATCAGCGATTTTTCGTCTTTTATCTCAATTCCCGCTCCGTGCGACGCCTCCATAATATTCGGCGTTATCAGAGAGACATTCTTATAACAGTGAAAATGCCCTGTCTTTGGGTCAACAGCAATAAATTTATTTTTTGCCCTTGAAGCCTTCACCACCTCTGCCATAAGCTCTGATGAGACAATGCCTTTTTTATAGTCGGATATTATCACTGCATCGTGGTCTCTGACAGCGCTCTTTATGCAGTCAATAATCGCCTCGAATGTTTTGCCTGCAACCTTCCTCTTATCCTCTCTGTCAAACCTCACAACCTGCTGGTTATGGGCTATTACTCTTGTCTTGACTATTGTGGGCCTCTGGTCGTCAAAGATACATGAGCCAATGCCCTTTTCATCAAGAATGCTTCTTAAGACATCGCCTGTCCTGTCTTTGCCGACTATTCCGACAACAGTAACCTGCCCTTCAAGGCTGACGATATTATGCGCAACATTGGCCGCTCCGCCTAAAAGGAAATTCTCATGTGTAACCTCTACAACAGGGACAGGCGCCTCAGGAGATATCCTGCTGACCTTGCCCCAGATATAGCGGTCCAGGACCAGGTCGCCTATTACGAGTATTTTTTTTCTGCTGAAATTATTGAATATCTTGGAATAATTCATGCTTCTAAGAATAAAATATCGGGCTTTAAAAAGCAATCCCATTATTTAAGGGCAATGCTTAAACCATAAAACTCGCTTTCCACTTGACAGTAAAGGAACATATTTATTATATTGAGCTTACTCTATAATTTCCAAATTGGGGATATATTCTTCAAAAAGGAAGAGCATCTATTTAGATTAAGGTTTAAAATCAAATGGATTAACTGGCATGTAATTTGATTCCTAATCTATTTTAGGAGAGAATCTTTTGAGAGAGGAGGTGAAGAAATGAAGAAATTAACGATAATCGTAGCTCTGATAATAGCAGTAGCATTTGTGGGCAGTGCAATGGCAGTCCCTCCGGGAAAAACAGCAGAGTTTAAAGGCGGCGCACTGGGCAAAGTCACTTTTGACGGCAAGATCCATGCTGACAAGGGGCTTAAATGTAACGACTGCCATACAAAGATATTCCAGATGAAAAAAGGTTCAACAAATATGAAGATGGCAGATATCAATGCAGGAAAGTTCTGCGGTGCATGTCATGACGGCACAAAGGCTTTCAAGGCAAGCGATGGAGCAAGCTGCACAAAGTGCCACAAAAAATCAGCTGCAGGGTACTGAACAATAGCTTCAGAAAAATAAAAAAGCCCTGCAATTGCAGGGCTTTTTTATTTTTGAATGCGGATATGTTTCAGATTCTTGTAATCCATGATCCGTATTTTTTATTCTTCCCCTTCACACTGTCAAAAAATACAGACTGCAGTTTCTTTGTAATCCTTCCTGCCTTTCCTTCTCCGATTACTCTGCCGTCAACCTCTCTTATCGGAGTAATCTCTGCTGCTGTGCCTGTAAAAAACGCCTCATCCGCTATGTAGAGCTCATCCCTTGTGAACCGTTCTTCTATGACTTCAATCTTTATATCCCGCGCAATCTTCATTATGCTGTCTCTTGTAATTCCCTCAAGCGCCGAAGTCAAAGGCGTAGTCTTCAGCCTGCCGTTTCTTACAATAAATATATTCTCGCCGCTCCCTTCAGCCACATATCCGTCTGTGTCAAGCAGAAGCGCTTCGTCGTAGCCTAATGATATTGCCTCTTTCTTTGCAAGCTGAGAATTGATGTAATATCCGCATGCCTTAGCCCTGCTCATCTGTGAGTTTACATGGTTCCTTATGAAGGATGACACCTTAACCCTTATGCCGTTCTTCAGTCCCTCGTCACCAAGGTATGCGCCCCACGGCCATACGCTGACGGCAACCTTCACAGGATTATCTTTGGGATGTATGCCCATGGCTCCGTATCCTATATACACCAAGGGCCTTATGTAGCATTCCTTAATCTTATTTATCTTAACTGTCTTTATTATCGCCTCTTCAATTTCTTTTTCTGAATAAGGAATAGCAAGCAGAAAAATATGGGCTGACTTAAAGAGCCTCTGAACATGCTCCTTGAGCCTGAAGATTGCGGGCCCGCCTTTTGTCTCATAACACCTTATGCCTTCAAAAACTCCAAGCCCGTAATGAAGGGTATGAGTCATTACATGCACATTGGCGTCATCCCAATCCACAAACCTGCCGTCCATCCATATCTTTTCCGTCTTCTTTATCATAGGAATTATTTTATAACAAACATAATTATAAATCCAGCGCAAAACCAGCTATTGAAACCTGCATAATAAATGTCCGATGTAGCGTCATTCCTGCGAAAGCAGAAATCCAGTCTTTTCTCTCTGGATTCCGGGTCAAGCCCGGAATGACAGAAATACGAAGATAGGACATTAATATTACAGGAATCAATAAATTCTCAGTCAAGCCCTAATCCTTCAAATATCCTTACAATAATAGTATTTGCTATTGGAAGCCCTTTTCTCGTGAGACTCAGATAATCACCATTTATCTCAAGATATCCCTCTTCAATTAATTCTCTGCAAACGCAGGGCATGTCCAGTCCAAGCTCTTTTGCTTTTGCAAGACTTATCCCTTCGGTCTTTCTAAGGCCAAGAAATATAAACTCCTTAATTGCGTCATCGCGCTTAATCTCCGTTGACTCAGACTGAGGGATTGTTCCTTTATTCAGGTCTTTGATGTATCTCCTGATATCATCTGTGTTTTTTGAGCGGAAGCCTCTGATAAAAGAGTGCGCTCCGGCTCCTGCGCTTATGTACTCTCCTCTGTCCCAGTAATTTAAGTTGTGGAGACATTTGAATGCAGCTTTACCCCCTCCCCCTAACCCCCTCCCGCAAGTGGAGGGGGAGATAGATGGGGGAGGGTTAAGGTGGGGGTGATTTTCTGAAAATTCTGTTAATGCAAAGTTTGATATTTCATAATGCTCATAGCCTCTGGATGCAAGATAGTCTATCGCGTAGTTATACATTGATAAAACCAAATCTTCATCAGGCATTTTGATTTTGTCTTTTTCAATTAATCCATATAACGGCGTATTTTTTTCAGGCGTGAGTTCATACGAGGAGATATGGGTTGGCGAAAGGGTAAAAGCTGCTGCCTTTGATACAGTCTTTTTCCATGAATCCATTGTCTGTCCTGGAATTCCGTATATCAGGTCTATTGAAAAATTATTAATGCCTGAGTTTTTGACTAATTCTATTGCCCTTAATGCCTCATCGGATGTGTGGATTCTACCAAGTGTCTTTAATTCATCATCATTGAATGACTGGACTCCAATGCTTATTCTATTCACTCCAAGGGAAAGCATTGCATCTATCTTCGATTTATCAACAGTTCCCGGATTTGCCTCAACAGTAATCTCAGGAGAAGGCGACAAGGAATAATTGTTTTGCAGGCATGTAAAGAGCTGTCTGAAGCATTCATCGGGAAGAATTGTCGGCGTCCCACCGCCGATGTATATTGTCTTTAATTCTCCTGCAAGCTCTTTTTTCAGAACCAACTCTTTGCATAGGGCGTCTGTGTATGCCTTTGCAAGCGCTTCATTATAAGTCACGGAAAGAAAATCGCAGTAAAGGCATTTTCTTATGCAGAAAGGAATGTGGATATAAAGGGATTCAGGCATGGATTAGAGTAACACAAAAATAAGGAGATATTTTTAGGGGCTTTTCGCTCTGGATTAAATGCTATTTCAATACTGTCTTTTATCCAAAATTTATCTTCCTTAATTTTCCCCTTTGTGCTATATTGACTCATGTGTCCAGTAAAAAGTAAATTTCAAGGCGTACTCACCAGCAAAACATTTCAAAAAGGAGTATAACCATGAAATCAATGCGTATTTTGGCTCCTTACATCCATCATGCTGCCTCTTTCCTCGTGGGGCTTTTTCTGTGCCTCACCACTGTTGGAGAAGTAAAAGCAAGCGGTGGGATAGAGACTGCAGGCGATGTGTTGCAGTTAGTTCTGCCAGCAACCGCGGTCGGGCTGACAATTGGTTTGAAGGACGGCAAAGGAGCGTTACAGTTTGGGGAATCAGCCACACTTACGCTCGGTGTTACCTACGGCCTCAAATACGCTGTGGACGAGAAGCGCCCCAACGGGGGAAGACATTCCTTTCCTTCAGGACACACTTCCATTTCCTTCTCCGCCGCCGAGTTCATGTGTGAACGTTATGGCTGGGAGTATGGGATACCGGCTTATGTAGCCGCATCCTTTGTGGGGTACAGTCGTGTTGAGTCTCGGCAACATCATCCACAAGATGTGGCGGTAGGCGCGGGCATCGGCGTACTCAGCAGCTACATCTTCACCGAGCCATACAAAGGCTGGCATGTTCAGGCGGATGCCCATGGCAAGTATCACGGTATCGCGCTGAGTCACACTTTTTAGAACGAGATATATAGAAATGACATAAGAGAATATCGGGATATTTCCCGCATTTCTTGATACTGCAAGCCCGCACCGCTAAGTTGCTCACTTCACCTTCAACACTGCCAGAAACGCCTCCTGAGGAAGTTCTATCCTGCCAATCTGTTTCATCCTCTTCTTCCCCTCCTTCTGCTTCTCAAGGAGCTTTCTCTTACGGCTTATATCACCGCCGTAGCACTTTGCAAGAACATCTTTCCTCAGCGCCCTTACGCTCTCACGCGCTATAATCTTGCTTCCTATCGCTGCCTGAATCACGACCTCATACATCTGCCTCGGTATAATCCCCCTCAGCTTTTCACTTGTAATTTATTGTTGGGGCTGTGCTTGTGCCCGGAGGAAGAACGCCGGTGCTTATTACCAGAGATATGCTTAAGACAATGAAAAAAGGCGCTGTGATAATTGATGTGTCAGTTGATCAGGGAGGGTGCATTGAGACATCAAAACCGACAACACATGACAACCCTGTTTATGAAGTGGATGGAATAATACATTACTGTGTTGCAAATATGCCCGGCGCATATCCAAGGACCTCAACACTCGCGCTCACGAATGCAACGCTTCCTTATGTCAAACTTCTTGCAAATAAAGGAATTGAGAAGGCGATAAGGGAAGATTCTGAAATAAAAACAGCCCTGAATACTTATAAAGGCGGAGTTACCAACAAGGCTATTGCAGAGTCAATGGGGATTAACTACAAAGGCATAGATGAGTTCAAGTCTTAACGCATATGTCTAAAAAACGTAATCCTTCTTGATGGACATTGAATGCCCTCCTGCTATAAGGCAAGGCACATGATTACCATTATCCTCTTTCCTTCAGCACGCTATATAGGTTAAAATTATTATATGAGGTTGAGTAAGTTCTTTCAGCAATATAAATTAGCAAGCCTCTTCTTTGTCCTCTCTCTTGTGTCCTCTTTCTTGACGCCTCTCTACCACCAGCATGACCGTTCTTACGCACACTCTATAATTCCTGACGAGCACCATGCATCCATTGAGCATTCCGATAGGAACATTCATAAAGGTCTGTCCTACGGTCGCAAGCAAACCTCTCCCCATTTGCATCTGAAGAAGGATTTCGCAAGGTCACATGCTTCTTATGAACCAGTAAAGAATATCCAACAGGTTTCTTTCATTACAACCAATACCCTTGCATTCAATTCTGGTAAGGGTGAGGGCTCTATCTCCGATCTTAAACGAAGCAAGCCTAAGAGCAGTTTCGTAAAGATATTCTCTGGTCTCTCGCCGCCTGCCTGCTAACTTCCAAGCTCAGCGAACTCTTTTCACTTTTGTTGCTTAATCTTGTTTGTTAAGGAGTCTTTTATGATACAAAGAATTTTAATCGCGGTTTCTCTGCTGTTGGCATGGGGTGCATACAGTTTGGCCCTTGAACCATCGGAGAAGCTTCTCTTTGAAAAGAACTCGCTTTATCAATATATCTCAGTGATAGAAGACACCGCAAAAAATGAAAGATACATCAGGAATAATAAGAGAGAGATTTCTCAGGGCGGGATATACCTTAATGCACCGGACAGACTTCTCTTTGAATATTCCCAAATATCTTTCATTTCACTTGCATTTCTGGACAGAGAGCCAAGGGATGTATTATTTGTCGGGCTTGGAGCGGGCGCTATGCCGCGATATTTTAACAAGTACTATCCGGAAGCAAATATAGATATTGCAGAGATTGATCCTGATATAGAGATGGTTGCCCGAAAGTATTTTTATTTTAAGGGAAATGAAAGGATGAAGGTGCATATTAATGACGGCAGACTGTTCATTAAGAGAACTCAGAAAAAGTATGATATTATTTTCCTCGATGCATATCAGAATGATTATATACCATTTCATCTGACTACAGTGGAATTCCTTAAAGAGGTAAAAAGCAGGCTGAAAGAAGGCGGCGTTGTCGCTTCAAATGTCTTATCTCCATTCAGAAACAAATTCTTTGATTCGATGGTTGTAACATACGACAAGGTCTTCTCCCAGCTATATATCTTTAAAGGCAGAAAATCCAACAATTTCATATTCATTGCGACACTGAAAAACAGGATAAGAGACAAGGAAGAGCTTTTCTCCATCGCGCAGAAAATACAGGCATCAAAGAAAATGGATATAGATCTTGGCAAAATCGGATGGACCTGTGAACACTGTGACGATTACAAAACAAACTCAAAGGTGCTCACGGATGATTTTGCCCCGGTAAATCTTTACAAATACCAAAAATCGGGGGCACAATAATGAGCCAGAATACAATAATAAGTTTAGTCGTTTTTACCTGCGGAGCAGTCGTAATGTCCTTCGAAATTCTGGGGAGCAGGGTCTTGGCTCCAAATTTCGGCAGTTCTGTCTTCGTATGGGGAAGCCTTATTAGTGTTTTCCTTGCGGGACTTTCGGCGGGATATTACTTTGGCGGCAGGCTTGCCGATATCAATCCCTCTTCAAGAAAGCTCGGCATTATGATTATCGTCCCTGGAGTTCTCTTTTTGTCTTTTCCGCTCTATAGCCCGTCGATATCGGATTGGATATTCATGAAAGACCTCGGCGTGAGAATCAGCCCTTTGCTTGCATCAACAGCACTCTTCTTGCTGCCTTCTGTTTTTCTCGGAATCGTAAGCCCCTACACCGCAAAGCTGATGATCTGCAGCCTTCATACCTCAGGGAAAACGATTGGAACTCTCTATGCGCTCTCCACCTTCGGCAGCATCATTGGAACACTCCTTACCTCTTTCTATCTGATTACCGTTGCTGGAGTCAATGCCCTGATCATGGCACAGGGGGCGATTCTCGTTGCTATCGCAATTCCTCTTCTCTTCATGGGATTACAGTGCAAGATTGGACAGCCTGAAGCAGCCTTACAGAGGGGGCAGGTGGAATGAGAAACACGCCGGTCTTTAGCGACAGTAGCCGGAAGGAGCATGATCATTCGCACGACGCTCATGGGCATATCCATGGGGTCGTAGATCCATCAATCTTTACGACTCAAAAAGGAATCCATGCTGTTAAATGGTCATTTCTGTGGTTATCAGCGACCGCCCTTTTTCAGGTCGTCATCGTCCTGATTTCCGGGAGTGTTGCTCTTCTTGCTGATACGGTTCATAACATCGGGGATGCCTTTACCGCCATTCCCCTCTGGATCGCTTTTACCCTCGTCAGAAGGGGACCTTCAAGGCAGTTTACTTACGGCTACGGACGCGTTGAGGACTTGGCTGGTGTGACCATTGTGCTCACTATTCTATCCAGTGCCGTTATCGCGGGCTATCAGTCTATCGACCGCTTATTGCATCCACGGGCGATGGAATACTTGCCGATGGTGGCTATTGCATCAATCATCGGTTTTGCCGGAAATGAAGCCGTTGCACTGTTTCGTCTCAGGGTCGGAAAAGAAATCGGCAGCGCGGCGCTCATCGCCGACGGCCACCATGCGCGTGTCGATGGGTTGACAAGCCTTGCCGTTCTTCTCGGCGTTGCTGGCGCTTGGCTCGGATATCCAATGGCCGACCCTATCGTGGGACTTGTAATTACAGCCGTCATCCTTCATATCGTATGGACATCGGGCAGAGAGGTTTTCAAGAGGCTTCTTGATGGGGTGGACCCTGAAGTTATTGAAGAGATCAGGCATGCCGTAGAGCATGTCCATGGAGTGGAGAACATAACCGACGTACGAGTGCGGTGGATCGGCCATAGGCTCAATGCAGAGGTAAGTATCACTGTTAATCCGGGATACTCCGTTGAAGAGGGGCACAAAATTGCACTGGAGGTGCGGCATCAGCTGCTCCATCACCTCAGGTATCTCTCCCATGTTTCGATCCATGTTGATCCGGCAAATGCAGCGGGAGAGCGCCACCATTCCATAGACAATCATTCTCACGATGATATATCTTCTCATTCCCATTAGCTCAAGACCTCTACCTTTGTAAAGCCATATCCCGCTCACCGGGAGAAACTTTTTCTTGACATCCTATGTAACATCTATTACATTAGTATCAAATGATACGTGATGCTAAATCAGGCTGGCTGTTTTTCTTTTACAGCGTTCCCTCGAAACCTGTAAGCAGCAGGATGAAGATATGGAGAAGGCTTTCAAAGGCAGGGGCAATACAGCTTAAAGGAGCAGTCTATGCGCTCCCTTACAGCGAGGAACATTATGAGTTTTTTCAGTGGCTTGTTTCGGAAGTTGCATCAATGAAAGGAGACGCCGCATTTGTCAGGGTTGAAAATATTGAAACAATGAAAAACAGCGAAATTATCAGCCTTTTTAATCAGCAGCGGGAAAAGGATTACAGCGTCCTTATGAAAAATCTGGAGGAGCTTGAAAGAAGAATAAACAGCGTAAGAAAAGGAGGAGGAACGCAGAATAATAAAAAACTGATGGAGCAGATGGCCAGAATCAGGAAAGAATTTGAAGGAATACAGGCAGTGGATTTCTTCTCGTCAAAGGCTGGAGAAAATCTTAAAAAGAATATAAAGGAATTGGAGTCGGGGCTTAAGGGAATTTCAGGTCATGGTGTAAAAGAACAGAAGGTTACGCTTACGCAAAAACGGGCAGAAGACTATCAGTCCATGACATGGGCTACACGGAAGAGACCGTTTGTTGACAGGATGGCATCCGCATGGCTGATAAAAAAGTTTATAGACAAGAATGCAGTCTTCAGGTTCATTGACGAGAAAGATATAGACAGTCTTGGCAAGGGAGTTACTGCCTTTGACGTAAGAGACGGCGAGTTCACCCATATCGGCGAGATGTGCACGTTTGAAGTCCTCGTTAAGTCATTCAACCTTAAAGATAAGACGCTCAGGAAGATCGCAGAGATAGTCCATGAGCTTGATATAAAGGACGGGAAATACAGCAATGCCGAAGCAAAGGGGATAGAAGGCCTGCTCAGCGGCATAAGAAAAACAGCTAAGGCCGATGCAGAGGCATTGGAAAAGGGGATGGAAGCATTTGAGATGCTTTACGCATCTAAAACTTAGACTAAAAGGAGGACACAATGCCGCCCATTGAAGAGCACATAAAAGCAAGCATAGGAAGAACAGGCAAAGAATACAATGATGTCCATGAATGGCTTGACCTTGACCCTGATAAAAAGGCAGAGAGGCATGACATCACAAAGATTTATGAATACGGGAAGGCAATAGAAGAAAAATACGGCAGAGAGGCTCTGCATGAATATATACAACATATTCATGATGACGTAAAGGCGAAGTTTGAGCATTTACAACATGACTTAGAGAGGGCGATTGCAGATACACTGGCGTATTTCGGGGTGAAGTAATATTAAAAGACCAAAAAATAGACATAGAAAGTTGTCATTGCGAGCGAAGCGAAGCAATCTCGCCATTTGTGATGAGATTGCTTCGCACCCTTCGGGTGCTCGCAATGACAGTCAATTCAAGGCGTTTACAGTTCTATGTCTATTTTTCGGAGAAAAGGAAGATACTATGGACTATAAAATTCAGGATTCGGATATAGATGTTCTCAGAAAGGCAGGGGTTTCTGAAGATGATATAAAACACTGCATAAAAGTCGCAGAAAAAGCCCTTGAGATTGCAGGACGCGCTAAAGCAAATGTAGACATGGAACTCATAGGCAGAGGCGCGCTTTTTCACGACTTAGGCAAGGCAAAGACGCATGAGATTGAACACGGGAAAATCGGAGCTGAAATGGGGAGAAAGTTGGGATTGCCGCAAGCCATAACAGATATTATGGAGAAGCATATCAGAGGCGGGCTTACAGAGGAAGAGACAAGGGAACTGGGACTACCTGTAAAAGACTATACCTTGAAAGCGCTTGAAGAAAGGATAGTCATTTATGCGGACAGGCTCGTAGATATAATCACTGACGGGATTGTTGAAATTAAATCAGAATCAGAGGCAGAAACAAGATTCGAGGACATACTGAAAACATATCCAAAATACGGGAAGAGCGAAAAGACCATGAGGCGGTATCTTGGATACCATTTAGAGATTCAGGGATTAATGAAACAAGAAGTGGTGGAATAACTGCCGTTTCCCTATGTCATTCCAGCCACTTAATCCGTCATTCCCGCTTGTCGGGAATCTTTCTTTACGATTCAAAATAAGTCGGAAGGATTGCGGACAAGCCGCAATGACGAAAAAAGATAAGGGATAAATGAGATCAAGCCCATTCATACTGCTCTGTTCCACAGGGCTTTTTGCCATATTCAGTTCAACAATATCCAAAAGTCCTGTACTGCCCATGTTTGCCTCTCACTTGGGCGCAGACCCATCAGGCGTTGGATTTATTGCCTCTGTTTCAGCATTCACAGGGATAGTTGCAAGCATTCCTGCCGGAATACTATCGGACAGGTTCGGGAGAAAAAGAATGCTCATCTTTTCGGCAATGGTATTTTCCACAGCGCCTTTCCTATATCTCATTGCTTCAAATATCTGGCAACTTGCAATAATAAGGTTTTATCACGGACTTGCGACAGCCATTTTTATCCCTGTTTCTATGGCAATGGTATCAGACCTTTTCCACACAGAAAGGGGAGAAAAAATAGGATGGTTCTCAACATCCACACTTGCAGGCAGGTTCATGGCGCCAGTAATAGGCGGCAGCATAATAGGTGCAATGGTGTTCAATCCGGGACTCAGCTATAAGACTGTCTATCTTGTTTGTGGAGTGTCGGGAATAATCACAATGGCATTTGCATTGAGACTCCCCAAAACAGAAAAGAAGCAGGCTGGCAGCATGCCGCTGAGAGAGGCGCTGAAGTCGTTCAGGGAGGTAATAACCGCAAGAGGCATTTTAATCACGAGCGCTGTCGAGGCGTCCATACTCTTCGCATACGGGACATTCGAGACATTCCTCCCTCTTTATTCGATAAATGCAGGTCTTAGCGCCTATGAGATAGGGATATTCCTTTCAGCACAGGTGATAACGCTTGCCTTCGCAAAACCCGTAATGGGAAGGTTTTCTGACAGGCACGGAAGGCAGCCCCAGATATTTGGCGGTGCGATAATCGGAGCAATCTGCATCGGGAGCTTTGCATTTTTTAAAACATTTTTCCCGCTTCTTATTCTAAGCATTCTCTTTGGTTTAAGCCTCTCAATAGTCACATCCGCCACATCCGCATTCATAGCAGACCTGAGCAGAAAAGAGACGCACGGCTCTGCGATGGGGATTCTCGGCTCAATAATGGACATAGGACACACAACCGGACCATTGTTTTCAGGCATTGTCGCTTATTATTTGGGCTATGGCGTGTCTTTTGCAGGAGCTGCGTTAGTGCTTGTGACAGCGGCTATCGTATTCCGTTTTTCTACAGTGAAACAGACCGGTTAATCTGCAGCGCCAGCGGAATTGAATATCCATATTTCATAAATTTTGTTTTATAATTAGCTATCCATCTGTTTTATAAGGGCTCCATATTATGCAGGAAAAGAATTTGTTAAGAAAAATTAATCTTATCATCATCCTTTTGCTCCTTTCAGCAGGCGTATCTTTTGCTGTAAGCGATAAGCCTTTTACTCATCTTAATCCGGCAGCGCTTATACAGCCGTCAACCGGAGAATTTACTTTTGCTGTATTCGGAGATTTCAGGCCCTCACGCAGGGACAGGCCGTATTCGGAGGCATTTTTGAAAATGCTTGATGAGATGAACATGATTTCACCTTCTTTCATTTTAAGCGTCGGAGATGCATATTACGGATACGGAGGGTCTTTTCAGAGATTTAAAAATGAGATTGATTATTTCCTGAGCAGGATAAAATCACTGGACACCCCGTTCTTTAATGTTATCGGCAACCATGAGGCCGGCGGCGCCCTTGAGAGAGAAAATTATATAAAAGATCGCTTCAGAAATCTTTACGGCTCTTTTGACTACGGTAATTCTCATTTCATCCTGCTCGATACGGATGAGGCAGGCAGGGAAGGAACTATACAGGGAGAGCAGTTAAAGTGGCTGGAAAAAGACATTGAGGCAAACAAGAATGCAGAAAATATATTTGTTCTTATGCACAGGCCGCTTTTCTCTGCGCTTGACGGTGAACTGAATAAGGGTAAGTCTTTCAAGGATAAGTCAAACAGGGATAATCTCCACAGACTTTTCAAAAAATACGGAGTAAGAGCAGTTTTTGCGGGGCATGAGCATCTATTCAGCGAGACAGTGAAAGACGGGATAAAATACTTCATCACCGGCGGAGGCGGCTCGCCATTGGATCAATCGCCGTCAAAGGGCGGATTCTTTCATTATTTAATTGTCAAAGTTAAGGATAGAGATATGGTTATTGATGTGATAGCGCCTTATAATCTGCATGTACGGAATATCTCAGGCAATGACGGTTTTGAGCAGAAAGCTGAGATAGAGGTTTCAAATACATCACATACAGACATTTATATAAGAAATCTTGCTTTAAAGATGCCGCGCGCAGATGCGGATAAATATAAGGCCAAGGCATTCAGCATATCAAGCAGAGGGCAAACGAAAGAGCATCAGGCAAAAATCAGCGGGCTTAAGGATAACGGAGACGGGACCGTGACAGTGAACATTGAAACTCATCTGCAAAAAAATGAGCTTGTCAGGATTGTTCTTGAGACAGATATATAAATTTTAAATCATTCAGGAGAAACATATGGCAGAAGAGAAAAAAGAAAAATGGCTGAATTATCTTGCGCTCACGACTGTAATATTTGCGGTATGCGCGACTCTCTCAACTTTCAGGGGCGGCGGATTTTCAACCAAATCGGTTCTTGCGCAATCTCAGGCATCAGACCAATGGGCTTATTATCAGGCAAAAAGCATTAAGGGCTATCTCTATGAATTGCAGAAAGAAAGATTCGAGCTTGAGCTTAAATCATCGGGCGCAAGGATTCCGAAAGCGGTTGCGAGTGATTACGAAAAGAGGATAGAGGCTTATTCCAAGAAGATAAAAAAATATGATGAGGAAAAGACAAAGATAGAAAAAGACGCGAGAGACCTTGAAACAGTAAGAGACGAAACACAGAAACACTCCAAGGCATTCGGCGTTGCAGTGATATTCCTTCAGATAGCAATACTTCTGTCATCAATTGCAGCATTGATGAAGAAGAAGGTTCTCTGGATTTTGGGCATGATTGTAGGGAGCCTCGGGCTTGTTTATTTTGTTAACGGCTTCTTCCTGTTTATAAAATAAAAAAAACTAAAATTGATTTCTTCTCTCCTCAACTGCTTCTTTTGCGATGAGCCTTACCTCTTCGTTTGTATCATTGTCTGCTGTTTGTTCAAACATACAGTATTTTTTGTAAAATAAGGTATGGCTTTCAGGGTGAGCAGGGAGCGATTCAGAGAGCTTGCAGAAAAGGCTCTTGAAAGATTGCCTGAAGATTACAGAAAATATTTCATGAATATCACGATCGCCGTAGAGGATTATCCATGCAGGGAAGATGCAGAAAGATTAAACTTAAAGAGAAATCGCCTGCTCGGGCTCTACAGCGGAGTTCCCCATGCGGATAAGGAAGGGTTTTTTACCATTCCTTATCCCCTGCCTGACAGGATAATCCTTTATCAGAGGAATATCGAAGACATATGCTCAACGGAAGAGGAGCTTGTTGAACAGATTTGGAAGACACTCATCCACGAAGTCGGCCACTACTTCGGACTTTCAGAGAAGGATATGAGAAAATACGAATGAAGACTATTTTTGTTTTATTGCAGATTGATTTCTATGAATCATCTTTAAAGCAAATAATGTTTTTATTGTATAATACATATCCATGGGCTTATGGGGAGATATAAGGCAAGATTTTAAGGCTGTTTTCGAGAAAGACCCCGCTGCAAAAAACAGCCTTGAGGTGATGTTCGCCTATCCGGGTTTCCACGCAATACTCCTTCACAGGATAAACCATATCCTCTGGAACCTCAGCATCCCTGTAATCCCGCGATTTCTCTCACACATAGTAAGACTTTTCACGGGCATTGAGATACATCCTGCGGCAAAGATAGGCCCCGGACTTTTCATTGACCACGGCATGGGTGTTGTGATAGGAGAGACAACAGAAATCGGGGAAAACGTTCTGCTGTATCAGGGTGTGACATTAGGCGGCACAGGAAAAGAAAAAGGCAAAAGGCATCCGACTCTCGGCAATAATGTCACGGTCGGAGCTGGCGCAAAGATACTCGGCGCGATAGAGATAGGAAACAATGTTGTTATAGGAGCAAATTCAGTGATACTAAAATCCATCCCTGACAATTCAATCTGTGTTGGAGTGCCGGGCAGGATAACAAAGAAAAAGGTTGTGAGGATGACCACGGAAGAAGGCCTTGTGGAATTCTATGATTATTTCCCTGACCCTGTCTCTGAAAAATTAAAAGAACTGGAATCCCATGTGGAAGGGCTTTCTCATAGAATAGTGTCTCTGGAGAAAGAAGAAAGAGTTGCCGCTGAACCAAAACAAGGAGGAAGGATGCGGATTTATAACACGCTGACTGCTGAAAAAGAGGACTTTGTTCCTTTAACTGAAGGCAGTGTGGATATGTATGTATGCGGCGTCACTGTGTATGACAACTGCCATATAGGACATGCGAGAAGCGCCATAGTCTTTGACGTTATCCAGAGATACCTGAGATACAAAGGCTTTAACGTCAGGTTCATCAGGAACTTCACGGACATTGACGACAAGATAATCAACAGGGCAAAGAAAGAGGGAATTCCGTGGAATGAGGTTGCAAGGAAATATACGGAAGAATTTTACAGCGACATGGACAGCCTCGGAGTCGCGCGCGCTGACATAGAGCCCAAGGCTACAGAGCATATAAAAGAGATGATAGAGATTGTAAAGGGGCTTATAGATAAAGGATATGCCTACGAGAGGGACGGAAGCGTTTATTTTGAGGTGAATAAATTTACTGAATACGGAAAGCTCTCAAAGAGAGACAAGGAAGATATGATGGCTGGCGCAAGGGTTGAGGTGGATGAAAGAAAAAAAGACCCGATGGACTTTGCGCTCTGGAAGGCGTCAAAGGAAGGCGAGCCTTTCTGGGAAAGCCCGTGGGGAAAGGGAAGGCCCGGATGGCACATAGAGTGCACTGCAATGTCAATGAAGCATCTTGCTGAGAGCTTTGACATTCACGGCGGAGGCGCGGACTTGATATTCCCGCATCATGAAAACGAGATTGCCCAGTCAGAGGCATTTACAGGCAAGCCATTTGTCAGATACTGGATGCACAACGGCTTTATCACAATTGACAAGGAGAAGATGTCAAAGTCCATCGGGAACTTCTTTACGATAAAAGAAGTCCTTGATAAATATGATGCCGAGGCGATAAGGTTCTTCCTGCTCTCAACTCATTACAGAAGCCCGATAGAATTCTCTGACGAACTGCTTAAAGAGGCAGAGGTTTCAATTGACAGGTATTATACGACACTGACAAGGATTGCTGATTTTATCTCAAGAGAAGACTCAGGAGGCAAGACTTCTCCTCCGGAAAAAACATTTGAAGATGTAGTCAATT
The DNA here is from genome assembly GCA_016195565.1 of Nitrospirota bacterium. Lineage (NCBI taxonomy): Bacteria > Pseudomonadati > Nitrospirota > Nitrospirota bacterium. The sequence continues at coordinate 39,157 of JACPZK010000010.1, forward strand.
CATTCAAGGGAAAATTCCTGACTGCGATGGATGACGATTTCAATACCGCCCTTGCAGTTGGCAATATCTTTGAACTCATAAGAGAGGCAAACAGATTCCTTGACACCAAGCCGTCGGGTCAAAAGGCGAAAGAGCTTGTTACGAGGGCAATGGGGCTTCTAAAAGAGGCAGGCAGTGTTCTGAACATCTTCAGAAAGACCCCTGATGAATGGCAAGCTGCATTGATAAGGACAAAGAAGATCCCTCTGGCAGAAAAAGATATTCTGAACAGGATAACATCAAGGGAAGAGGCGAGACAGAAAAAGGACTGGGCAGCGGCAGACGCAATAAGAAAGGAACTTGATGAGAAGGGAATAATACTTGAGGACAAGAAAGACGGGACAGCTTGGAAGATTAAGGTTGGGTAAATCAAAAATAACGCATTAAATATCGTTGCATTGTCATTGCGAGCCCGAAGGGCGTGGCAATCTTATTCTCGGGGATTGCTTCGTCACTCCGTTCCTCGCAATGACACTTCATTTTTTATATTAAATCTATTAGAATGTGTCTTTTAAGAACGCTGTTTTTAATCGTTTGTGTTGCAATTAGTGCAAATGCGTCAGCTATGGATATTTTAGAGACAAATCTTAAATCCCACGTAAAACACCTCTCAGAGGATATAGGCACAAGAACTTATCAGGAGACAGAAAAACTCAACAAGGCCGCTGATTTTATAGAAGAGAAATTCCGCTCTTACAAGTGCAATGTAGAGAGGCAGTCATTCAAGGCTGAAGACAAGACCTACTACAACATAGAGGCAGAGATCAAAGGCACGTCCGATAAAGATAAAATCATTGTCATAGGAGCGCATTACGATACCATAATCGGCACTCCGGGCGCTGATGACAATGCAAGCGGAGTTGCAGGGATTCTTGAGCTTGCGCGTCTTGCTTCTGAAAAGCCACTGCCCTACACAATCCGCCTTGTTGCTTTCGCGTTGGAAGAGCCTCCGTTTTTCAGGACAAAGAATATGGGAAGTTATGTTTACGCAGAAAGCCTTAAGAAAGAGGGGTTAAAGATTGAGGGGATGGTATCTCTTGAGATGATAGGGTATTTCTGCGATAAAGACGGATGCCAGTATTATCCACTTCCATTTTTTAGATGGTTTTACCCTAAGAAGGGAAACTTTCTTTCATTTGTCGGGGACATCGGCTCAAGGAAGTTCACACAGAAAATAAAAAAGGCATTCCAAAAATCATCGTCTTTTCCCGTGCAATCCATCAACACCATATCTCTTGTCCCGGGAATTGATTTCTCAGACCATATGTCATTCTGGAAATTCGGCTATGATGCGTTCATGATTACAGACACGGCATTCTACAGAAATCCTCATTACCACGCCCACAGCGACACGGCAGAAAAACTTGACTATAAAAAGATGGCGGAATTTATAGAGGGGCTTTATAAGGCGCTTGGGAGCTTCATGACGGATAAATAAACCATGCCAAAGGTAATTGTCGGGATGAGCGGAGGGGTTGATTCTTCTGTAACCGCATATCTCCTCAAAGAGAAGGGATACGAGGTTGAAGGACTGAGTTTTATACTCTTTGAGGCGAGGGGGAGGACAGATGCTACAACCTGCTGCTCTTTGCAGGCGATAGAAGACGCTTCAAAAACAGCATCTGCCATTGGAATCCCTCACAGTTCAGTTGATGTCAGGAATGATTTTATAGAGAAAGTCATTGAACCGTTTGTCGATTCATATACAAAAGGGTTAACTCCTAATCCGTGCATATTATGCAACAGGCACATAAAATTCTCCTATCTTCTGAAAGAGGCGGATAAGAGAGGCGCTGAATTCATCGCAACAGGACATTATGCGAGAGTAGTGCAAAATTCAGCCACCTCAGGCGGCTCGCCGAGGCGAGAGTTAAGAGTTCAGAGTTCGGAGTTACTTGACTCGTCACTCGTCATTTGTCAGTCGTCACTGTTAAAAGGCATTGACCCAAAGAAAGACCAGTCGTATTTCCTCTATGTCTTAAGGCAGGAAGAGCTTAAGAGAATTCTATTCCCTCTTGGAGATTATAAAAAAGAAGACGTAAGAAAACTTGCAAACAATCTCGGTCTTCCTTCTGCCCGGAGGCCTGAAAGTCAGGAAATATGTTTTATAGGAGATAGGAATTATTTTAAGTTTATTGACAATATCTCTCAGTTCACATGCGGTCCTGGGCCTGTTATGAACATGAACGGAAAAATACTTGGAGAGCATAAAGGGATATATCATTACACAATCGGCCAGAGGAAGGGGCTCGGCATTTCTTCCCCCCATCCTTTATATGTCGTGAAGATCGATGCTGTTAAAAATATAGTCTATGTCGGCTCTCAGGAACATGCAAAGATAAAGGAGTTTGGAGTCAGCGAATTAAACTGGCTCACCCCCCCAAATCCCCCCCTTAGTAAGGGGGGGCAAGGGGGGGTGTTCTGTGCCACCGTAAAAATCCGCTCTATGATGAAGCCTGAGCCCGCGGCAATACATCTAAGCGAAAATGCGGATACAGTTAAGGTTATCTTTGATAAACCTCAGTGGGCTCCTGCACCGGGGCAGAGCGCAGTCTTTTATGACGGAGACATTGTCATCGGAGGAGGAGTAATTACAAAAGTTGAACTGAACAGATCGCTCAGTTGATAGTTTGGTGATATAATTAATGTAAAGATATAGAGATAGTCTGTTTTATGAGCAAGGAGGCATTGTCATGAAAAAGAAAAAAAGAATGCTGATGAAAATTTTTTGTGTGATTCTCTCTTCTGTTTTTTTGATTTCCTGCGCCACAAGCTATCAGGCTCAGCCGCTGCCGTTCAAGGCGCCCGGCAGCTATCCGAATGCCCAGAATATCTCAGGCGCTACGGTTGGGGCAAAGGCTTATACGGATGCTGATGAGGCTCAGGAAGCATTTGGTTTTGATATCCGCGGCGCCGGCATGCTGCCTGTTCAGGTTGTGTTTGACAATCAGGGGAAACACTCGCTTGAGATAAATTCATCGCAGACATTTCTTGAGGACAATGAAGGCAACCTCTGGCCCATTCTTGCCGGCAATATCGCATACGAGCGTGCAACGAAATATGTCCAGACCAAAGAGGTCTTTAAGGAAGGAGCTTACCATGGTTTCCTTGGCGCTATTGCAGGAGCAGCAATCGGCGCAGCAATAGGCATTGTGACAGGACAGGATGTGGCTAAGATGACAGGCAGAGGCGCAGCTTTAGGCACAGCAGGCGGAGTTGTTGTTGGCGGAGCAAAAGGATATGATGCAAAAGAGGCGCGTCAGAGTATTATTAGTGATTTAAAGCAGAAGTCGCTTCAATCTAAGCCGATAGAACCAAGCACCATGGCATACGGCATTATCTTCTTTCCGGGTGAGGCAAAGTCTGTAAAGCAGGTCAGGATGCAGATAGTTGAAAAAGATACAGGGGCTGCGCATGTTTTGATAATGAAATTTTAGATCCATAGCATTTTTTAGCTGGAAATATTTTTTATCAAAATCTTCCCCCGTGCCCTGCCCATACGCCCACGCCTACTGCAAGAAGGCTCAATCCGAGGATTACCCAGTGAAAAACCGAAAGCCTGTAAAAGACCTTTGCGGCATCCTGCTGTGCCTCGCTGCTGAATATCGCTTTGAATAATCTGCCCTCAAACATCAATACAAGGACATAGAATAACCAGACAACAGCCATCAGCGTAGGCCCAACGCCTGAGGCTTTAAACATAATATTCCATTTGCCTGTAATCTGCAAAAGTAAAACACCTGTCACACCAACAACAACCACCGAGGTTTTTGCTATCTTTGCAAACCTGTGTTCAATTCCCTGAAAGAAAAGCACTTTCTCAAGAGAGTTCTCCAGCCTCATTATCATAGGGAATACCACCATTGTCACAAAGGCAACGCCGCCTATCCATAGGATTACTCCGATGACGTGAATTGCAATTAATAATGGCAGAAACATGACGCCTCCTGTTGCATACTTACTTGAGATTCTTTATATTATATTTGGTTTTGGCATTTCTTACAATTATATGATTTATATCATTACTTTTGGATGTGAGAATGATTTACAATTAGACATAAGGCAATAAATATTCAGAGGGGGTTTTAAATGCTTGACAAGACAAAGATACAGGAAGTGCTTGACAGGGTGAGGCCTTTTCTTCAGCGTGACGGCGGAGATGTGCAGCTTGTGGATGTAACAGAGGACAACACCGTAAAGGTCAAACTCACGGGCGCATGCGGCAGCTGCCCTATGTCAACAATGACACTTAAAGGCGGAATCGAAGCGGAACTGAAAAAGAGCATCCCTGAAGTAAAAGCTGTAGAGGCATTTTAATCAAGCTGAGCGCTGTAAGCAGGTTATGTTTCGGAGATGTCTTATTTTTTCTCCAGAACTATCCTGTGTTTTAAGAGCGCAATCTCTTTTATATTTCCTTCAAGCACCTTTTGCTCGCCGAACAGGTTTTTAAGGTATATCTTTCCCTGCGCAGGTTTTATTGTGTCAACATTCTCAAAGTAAAGTTCTTCCGTGCCGTCTTTCAGTATATATACGTTTACATCACACATGGTTTATCTCCATTCTATTAGTGTCTTTTATAAAGTATAAATCAAATCCATGGCATATGGCGACAGTTTTCTAAGGCGCGATCTGATATGCCTGATACATAGGATTGCTTTTCGCTTTCTATGAAAGGAGGCTGTATCTGTCTTTCGGCAATCTTAAACTATCTCTGCACGGGTGCAACCCGGTTCAATATAATATGAAATTACAATTTCTCAGGCGGGGCTATCCGCTCAGAGACTTCAGCCCCTATTCTGACAGACCCGTGAATCTTGCCTTAATCCAGACACAGCCTCCTTTCGAGTGCAAAAAGCGAAAAGGTGTTCGGCGACAGTGCAGCGTAACCACATACTCCCTCTTGTTGAAACCTTCTGTTTCGTGCAACAATTACCTATGGAAAAGATGCTCAGAGACGCGGCAGGCTCAACGCCTGATCCTGAGAGGGGCTTTAAAAATCTTGCCACATTCTGCGCTAACAATCCTGATTATATTGATAAGCTGAAGGCTGACATAATACCAATATCTCTTCTTTTCAGCTACAGCCAGTTCCTCGCGAATTTCTGCATCTCAACCCCTGAGATACTGTTTGATACGCTCGCTGAAACAGAGAAAACTGCGGACATGGAATCCCTCTCAGCCTCTTTAAGGGAAAAATTAATGAGCAGTGATGAAGATGCAAAGGTTGTATGCAGGTTCAAGAAAAAAGAGCTTCTCAGGATAACACTCAGAGATATTCTCAAAGAGGCTGACCTTACAGAGACGATGTTTGAACTGAGCATGCTTGCGGATGTAATCGTGGATGAATCGCTAAAGGTTGTTAAAAAGTCACTGACTGAAACATACGGCGAACCTGAAAAGGACGCATTTACAGTTATTTCTGTCGGGAAGCTCGGAAGCGATGAACTTAATTTCAGTTCAGACATAGACATAATGTTTGTATATGGGACTGCAGAAGGAGAAACTTCAGGCACAACAACACCGCAGGGTATTACAGCGAACAGGATAACCAATCACGAGTATTACTGCAAATTAGGAGAGAATCTTAACAGATTTTTATCCGCAAATACAGAAGACGGTTTTATCTACAGGGTGGATCTAAGATTAAGGCCTGAGGGACAAAGAGGAAGCATTGCATTGCCGCTGTCAGGTTATGAGACATACTATGAATCATGGGGCAGGGCATGGGAGAGGGCAATGCTCCTGAGGGCCAGGCCCATAGCAGGCGATTCAATCCTCGGGAATGAGTTCATGGAAATGATTAAGCCGTTTGTTTACAGGAAATATCTTGATTTCAGTGCAATTGACGAGATACGGCAGATAAAGACGCGCATAGATTCAGCATTCAAAAAAAATGATATTAAAAGAGGATACGGCGGCATAAGGGAGATAGAGTTTTTTACCCATGCCCTTCAGCTTATCTATGCAGGCAAGGAGCCTGTATTAAGGGAAAGGGTTACTCAAAAGGCTCTGCATATGCTTTTGCAGAAAAACTTTATCGGACAGACTGACTATTCTGTGCTTCTGGATAACTACAGATTTCTAAGGACGCTTGAGCACAGGCTGCAGCAGATGAATGACCTCCAGACTCACAGCCTGCCGGCCGGTGAAAATGGTGAAAATGAACTGAATGCGCTTAGCAAAAAAATGGGATTTTCAGGCAGGGAATCTTTTTTGAAGGAACTTGAGGCCAGAAGGAAGAGTGTGAGAACTATATACAACTCGCTATTCAGAGAAGAAGAGAAAGCGCAGTCAGACGGAGCGGCTCTTTTTGATGAGGAACTTTCAGACCCGGAGGTTAAAGAGTATCTTGGCAAAATAGGAATTAAAGATGTTGAGCGAGGGATGCGCAATATCCAGCTTATAAAAAATTCAACCTACAATTACCAGACGCTGAGGGGCAGAAGGCTTCTCGGTGAGATACTGCCGTCATTTGTTGATGCGGCGGTCAAAAGCAGCAATCCGGACATGGCGCTGAATCATCTTCAGTCTTTTGCCTCATTTTTGAGCGCCAGAGAATCCTATCTTGATGCATTTAAGGAAAATAAGGAGCTTATCCCGGTGCTCACAAATCTCTTTTCACAAAGCGAGTATATTTCAAAGGCTGTGATACGAAGGCCTGACTATCTTGAGATGATAGGGCATGAGATGCTCCTTAAAAAAAGCTTGAAGGCATTGCAGATAGAATTAAGAGAAAGCATAGAAAGCGGGACAGCTATAAGCGATGCTATCCGCCTTATGCGTCAGGTTGAAGAGATAAGGCTCAGCCTTCTGTTTCTCCGGAAAAAGATAAACGTGATAGGCCTTACAAAAAGATTAAGCAGGACTGCTGAGGCAATTCTTTCTGTGAGCCTTAAACATCTATGCGGAGAATCGGCGATGATAGGTTTTGGCAAACTCGGAGGCAGAGAGATTACATTCAACTCTGACCTTGACATCATCTTTGCCTCTGTAGGCGATGTGACGGAAGAGGATACAAGGGTTGCCGAACAACTCATTAGGCTTCTTATTTCATATACACGCGAAGGCGCCGCATACAGGGTTGACATGAGGCTCAGGCCTGACGGCACAAAGGGGACTCTTGTTTCATCAATGTCATCATTCAGGGGTTACTACTCAAAGAATGCCGCATTCTGGGAATTTCAGGCGCTTCTTAAGGCAAGGCCTGTTGCCGGAGATAAAAGAACCGGTCAGTGTTTTATGGACATGGCAAGGGATATTTTAATCGCGCACGGAAGCAGTGTGTCCGCCTCTGAAATGCGCGGCATGAGAGAAAGGATACAAAAAGAGCTTTCAAAGGAGACAATGGGTTATGACATAAAACTTGGATACGGTGGGCTTGAAGAGCTTGAATTCACGGTTCAGTATCTGCAGCTGAAGAATTGTGCCCAGTGCCCTTCTCTTCTTGTCCAGAATACTTTTGATGCCATAAGGAGATTGCATCTCTCAGGAATAATCAATGAATCACATGCAGAATCCATGAAGGGTGCATACATCTCTTACAGAACACTTGAGAGTTATCTCAGGCTCAGGGAACGTGATATCCTGAAGAAAGACGATGAGAACATTTTAATCGCAGCGGCAGAATTTCTCGGATTTAAAAATAAAGATGAATTCCTGCGGCATCTTGAGGGAACAAGAAAAGGCGTGAGAGATGTCTATGATATTTATGTCTGACGGTAAAGCGCCATTACATCATCCCTGAGGATTAGGGAGTCCACTTTATAGCCTGATGCCTCAATGTTTTCCCTGCCGCCTTCCTGCCTGTCAATGAGAGCGATTACCCTTACTATTTCAAGCCCTGCCGCTTTTGCCCTTGTAATTGCCTCAATGGTTGATTTGCCTGTTGTAATAACATCATCAACAATCACAACCCTGTCGCCTTCTTTGACATTGCCTTCTATCCACAACATTGTGCCGTGCGATTTTGCCGATTTCCTCACTACAAAGGTCTCAACAGGTTTCCCTTTTAAATGAGATGTGTATGAGACAGCATACGCAACAGGGTCTGCACCGAGCGTGAGGCCTCCGATGGCTTTAGCGCCTGAATCTTTTATCATTTCATAGATGAGATTGCCGATAAGATACATTCCTTCGGGATGCAAAGTAACTGCTTTGCAGTTGAAATAATAGTTGGACATTCTGCCTGATACAAGTTTAAATACAGGCTCTTCGCTGTATTTGAAAGCCTTTTCAAAAATAAGTTCTATGAGGCGTTTTTTCATCGTGATTGAAAATACAACAAATGCAAAAGGTTGTCAATGTCCGGGCTGATTCCGAAAAATAGACATAGAACTATAAACGCTTGAATTACCTGTCATTGCGAGAACCCGAAGGGTTCGTGGCAATCTTTCTGTGAAAGCTTGAGATTGCGGAGCCTGTTCCGAGTCTGTCATAAGAGATTGCTTCGCTTCGCTCGCAATGACAGACGAGGAATCCTCGCAATGACAACTTTCTATGTCTATTTTTCGGCTGATTTTTGTTTAAACTATCAGTAAAATAATGTAACCATGAAATTTGAATTATTGGGCAAAGATGCAAATGCGCGTTTGGGAATCATAACCACAAAACGCGGCGTTATCAATACTCCCGCATTCATGCCTGTGGGAACGCAGGGAACAGTGAAGGCAATGTCTCCCGAAGAACTGAAAGAAATCGGCGCTGAGGTGATTCTCTGCAATACATATCATCTTTATCTCAGACCGGGGCATAAAACAATAGCATCTCTCGGAGGCCTGCATAAATTCATGAACTGGGACAAGCCGATATTAACTGACAGCGGCGGTTTTCAGGTCTTCAGCCTCTCGGCGTTGAGAAGCATAAATGAAAAAGGCGTTCATTTCAGGTCTCACCTTGATGGCTCAATGCACTTTATCGGGCCTGATGAGGCCATGGAGATTCAGTCTGACCTCGACGCTGATATATGCATGGCATTTGATGAATGCACGCCGTATCCTGCTTCTTATGAATATGCGGTTAAATCACTTGAACTGACAACAAAATGGGCGAGAAGGTGTAAAGAGTTTATGAGTTCGGAGTTAAGAGTTAAGAGTTCAGGAAGTTTAACAACTCAAAACTCAAAACTCAAAACTCAATCGTTGTTTGGAATAATTCAGGGTGGAATTTATAAGGATTTGCGTAAGAGAAGCCTTGAAGAACTTATTGAGATAGGTTTTGACGGATATGCAGTTGGCGGATTAAGTGTTGGAGAGCCGAAAGAAGAGATGCATGAAATAATAAATTTTATTGCTCCGCTTATGCCTGAAGATAAACCACGCTATCTCATGGGTATTGGTGATCTGAATGACATGCTCGCCGCAGTTGAGGCAGGCTTTGACATGTTTGACTGCGTGATGCCTACAAGGAATGCAAGGAACGGCACGCTTTTTACAAGCACGGGAAGAATCAGCATCAAGAGGACAGAATACAAAGCCGATAATTCTCCGTTGGATGAAAACTGCGGATGTTATGCGTGCAGGAATTTTTCTAAGGCATATCTGAGGCATCTATTCCTTGCAAAGGAGATACTTTCGATGAGACTGAACACGATACACAATCTTTATTTTTACATAGACTTTTTCAGAAAAATGCGTGAAGCTATTAATAATGGACAGTTCAGGGAGTTCAAGGACAGATGGGAAATGTTGCTCCGGTAAATAATGCGCCTGCGATAAGAAAAGTCCTTATCGTAACTCTTGCTTTAAACGCGGCTGTTTCTCTTGCAAAGGTTATCTACGGCTATATGACCAATTCAATAGCCATGACATCTGACGGGTTTCATTCATTCTTTGACGGAGTATCAAATATTGTCGGATTAATCGGTATCTGGATAGCATATCATCCGCCTGATGAAAACCACCCTTACGGCCATAGAAAATACGAGACCCTGTTTACTATAATCATAGGCGTGATGATATTTGCTACCTGTTTGCAAATTCTCAAACAGGTTTATCATTCGATTGTTGAATATCATGATACTCAAGTTACCTCAATAAGCTTTGCCGTAATGCTGATAACAATGGCTGTAAATATATTCGTTACTATCTATGAAAGAAAAAGGGGTGTAGAGCTTAAAAGTGATTTTCTTGTTGCTGATGCGATGCACACAAAGAGCGACATATTGGCCTCTGTCGGTGTAATTGTAAGCCTTGTAATCACAAAATCCGGCTTTCGCATAGCAGGCTTATCAGCAGATACAATTGCAGGGCTTGTCATAGCATTTCTTATAGCAAGAATCGGATATGAAATCCTTAAAAAAGCCTCTGATGTCCTCGTCGACACAATCTGCATTGATACAACGGCTCTTGAGGGTGTGATAAAAAGTGTTGAGGGCGTAAAAGGGTGTCATGATATAAGAACAAGGGGGACAGAGCACTCAATCTATCTGGACCTGCATATCCTTGTTGATCCTAAGATGCCGATTGAAAAGGCTCATGAGATTGCCGACGCAGTTGAAGAAAAAATTAAGGGCAACTTCCCTGCTGTTATTGACATCGTCGTACATGTAGAACCTGAAGGAAATGACTGCAAATGAATTTTTCAATCACAGGAACGGGAGAAGAGCTAATTGTCACAAAAATATTCTAAAATATCTGTTATGAAAGCCAAAAAGAATCTTATAGTTGTAGGCGACAGGGTTTTGATAGAGCCTGATGAGAAAGGAGACAGAACCAGCACAGGGCTTTATCTTCCGCCCACGGTGAAAGAAAAAGACAAAGTACAGGGAGGGTATGTTATAAAAACCGGCCCGGGCTATCCTGTCCATGACCCGAATGTAATTCTTGAAGAGCCGTGGTCTGCAAAAAAGAGGCAGGAATTGAAATACATACCTTTGCAGGCGGCAGAAGGCGATTATGCAATCTTCCTTAAAGACGCCGCTATAGAGATAGAGTTTGAAGACAAAAAATACCTTATAGTCCCCCATTCTGCCATACTCACACTGGTAAGAACGGATATTGTGGAGGAAGAAACATGAATTTATCCTTAAAATCCACTCGGTTAAGATAAAAGTGATTTCTAAGCGGTTTGATATGCCTGCATTTTTACCAGCATTAATTGCTGGCAATATTAGCTTCCATATGCTACATTATAAAAAAATGGCATAAGGAGTTAGCGATGGGCAAAAAAGCAACATTTGTTCTGAATGAAACAGTAATAGCACAGGCTAAAGAAATTGTTGAGAAAGGTGTTTTTAAATCAATGAATGCCTTTGTTGAGTCTGCAATAAAAGACGAAATTGAAAGTATAAAGAAAGACAACATAAGACAAGCTATTATTCGGGCAAGCAAAGATCCTCTTTTCCTTTCTGATATAAAAGAGGTTGAAAAAGATTTTGAATATGCAGATTTTGACTAGGGCAATAAATGAATTATAAGTGGAGAATCTTTTCAGCGGATCTGAATCCTGTTACCGGTTCGGAACAGAGAGGGAAAAGACCTGTCTTAGTTATAAGCGATGAAGATTTTAATATAGTTATGCCTGTTGTAACCGTCCTGCCGTTGACCTCATTAAAAGAAGGAAGAAAGATTTATCCGAATGAAGTTTTATTAAAAAAAGGCACTGCCGGACTTCCTCACGATTCAGTTGTCCTTGCACATCAGATAAGGACAATATCAAAACAAAGACTCAAAGACACGATTGGACTAATCGCAGACTACAGCATCTGTGAAAACATAAACGAGGCATTAAAAGTGCATTTGAATTTGTAGAAAAAATAAAAATGGGACATTCTTTTAAAATTTCCAACAAGTCACCCAATTCTTATAATAAAAAGGGGACGCAAATATGAAAATAGCTGTTACAGCAGATTTACATTTGAAATCAAGAGAAGAATACCTTGAGCGGTGGAATGCATTGGAGAATATTATTAATCAAATGTTTGACGAAGACATTAAAATACTGATTATTGCAGGGGATTTGTTTAATAAAGAAAGCCAGAATTACTCTGAACTTGATGAATTTTGTAAACAGAAAAAATATGAACAAATTAAATTCTATATTATCCCAGGGAATCATGATTCAAGTGTAAGCTCTAAATATTTTACAGCGGATAATATTGAAATTTTCAATGAACCCAAAATTCTACCATTGGGAGAACCTCCATTATATTTCTTTTTCACACCTTATATACCCGATAAATCTATGGGGGAAATTATCGCAAAATACAAAGATGACTTGTCTGAACGTTGGGTGTTGATTGGACATGGTGATTACTTAGAAGGCTCTCGACTTCCAAATCCCTATGAGCCGGGCATTTATATGCCATTAAGCAGGACTGACATAGAGTATTATAAGCCCGCAAAAGTTGTATTAGGTCATATCCATAAAAGAATGGAACTCGGTAAAGTTTTCTATGCAGGTTCACCTTGTGGACTGGATATTAATGAAACAGGGGAAAGAAGTTTTTTAATTGTTGATACAAATAGCATTAATATTACTTCTAAAACGGTTGATACAGATTATATATTCTTTAACGAGACTTTAATAGTATTGCCAACCGAAGATGAATTTGATTTTATCAAAAATAAAATAGTTGGTGTGGTTGAAAGATGGAATCTCAATGAAAATGAAATATCTAAAGCAAAAATTCGCTTGAAAGTTAAAGGGTACACTTCTGACAAAAAACAACTTGAAACAGTTATAAAAGCTACTTTGAGAGAAATCGCTTTCTACAATGATGAAGAACCTGATTTGACTGAAGTGGCTGTATTTAATGACACGGAGCGTATCAGTATAGTAGAAAAGGTAAAAGAAGAAATAGAGAGATTAGAATGGAATTTTGGGGATGAAAGAACTAAAAGAGATGATATGTTAGAGCAAGCACTTAAAATTATTTTGAATGAGTAAAAGTATGGGAATCAAAATTGATAAGATAAGTGTTAAAAATCTTGGGCCAATTCAGGAATTTAATAAAGAATTAAGTCTCTTAAATCTCATATACAGTCCGAATGAAAAGGGGAAAACTTTTTTAACTGAATTTATTATCTGTGCTTTGTTTAAAAATAAAGACCGTTGGAAATGCGTTAGAGAAGGCGGTTCAGGAAAGGTTTGGATTAGTGGTTTGGTCAATAGTCCAGTTGAGTTTTCTCCCTCAACCAGAAACAAACTTGAAGATTATTGGGAAAAAGACGGAAGAGGATTACTACCTTCGATGGTTAAACTTATTGTGTCAAAAGGGGCAGAATCTTTGATAGAAGACACCAATGACGGTATTAGTAAAAATTTTATGAAGGAAATTTTATCAGGCATTAGTCTTTTGGATAAAATTGATAATGATAACATTTCAAAAACTGTGAAGTCTGCCCAATTGGAGGATGGCAGAATCATTATGGATAGGCGAGGCGGTAAAGATTATTACTCGTTAAAAGAAGAATTAGTGGAAATTGATAAATTGTTTGCAGAAATCGAAACTAAATATTTAAAGGGAATAATAGAAACCTATAAAATACAAGAAAAATCATTACAGGAGCAGTTAGAAAAACTTACCAAGGCAAAATTCCATGAAGCATATTTAATTGCAGAGAAGGTCAAAGAATTAGAAACAGAATTAAGCAAAATTTCAGAAGATGGATTAAAGCAAATAGAAACTGCCCTTTCTTTGTATATAAGCAAAATGGGGTCTCATGAGAAATTGGGGAAAGATTATAAAGATGCGGTGGAAAGGAGCAAAAACTTCAGTTGGTTGCAGAAGGCATTATCCAACTATAAGGATTTGACTACAGAGATCATTGAAAAACCCAGCAACCTTTTGCTTTTCGTAGGGGGTATCTTAGCTGTAATTACAGTTATTCTAATTTTTTCCGAACAAAAATTTGCCAGCATTGTATCTTTTTTAGGTACGCTTGCGGTTGCTGTAATGTATATCAAGAAATTATATGACGCCTCAAAACACACGGGTCAAAATGGAGAACTAAACAAAATCAAAGTAGAATTTACGAATCGGACTGGGAAAGAATTAACAGATATTGCTTTAATAGAAACTGAACTGGAGATGCAAAGAAAATTTTATGATAAAGCAGAAACTTTAGATGAGCAATTAAAAAATTTAGATAGAGAATTATCTAATGATTATTTTTCTATTCAACAAAAATTTATTAATCTTGCAGGCCAAGAAATTGAAAAATCCAATTGGAATTCAACTTTGAGCGGCATAAAGCAAAAAATTAATAATTTGAAAAATGAGATTAAGGAAAGACAACTAAAATTAAATAAACTGAGAGTGGATGAGACAGATTATTTGCATGAGGATGTTGGAGTTAAATATAGTCAAGAGGAGATTGAGAAGGTTGAACGAAAACTCAACGAAATTAAAAATAAAATTGGAATAAAAGAAAAAGATTTTGAAGACCTGAAACCTAAAGTATGCAGCAAAACAGGAGATGATTTAAGTATTGGCTGGGAGCAGCTTTTAGAGAATCTACGTAACAAGCGACTTGAAAAGCAAAATCAATTAAATGAGTTAGAAGCTAAAATTATAGCAGGAATTATAGTTCATAGAGTAATCTCTCAATTACGGAATGAGGAGGATATAAAAATACGAGAAGGATTAGAATCTGATATGGTATTAAAGCCATTAAAAGACCTGACACAGCGTTATAATAAACTTGCGTTAGATGGAGACAACTTAACAGTCTCTGATGACTATAGCAATTTTTCCCTAAAAGATTTGAGTACAGGGGCAAAAGAACAAGTAATGTTGGCATTGCGGATTGGGTTTAGTTCAAAATTATTAAAACAAGACAGTCTTTTTCTTATCTTAGATGATGCGTTTCAACACACTGATTGGGAAAGACGAAAAACTGTAGTAGAACAACTGGCTGATATTACAAAAAAAGGATGGCAAATAATCTACTTAACTATGGATAATCATATAAAAGGACTGTTTGATGAAGTTGGTAAAGAATTAAGAGAAGACTATAAAAGTTTAGAGTTATGAGAGCATCCGATATCAACGGGGGGAATCATGTCAGCGCTTAAAGAGGCAGGAGAATTAAGAAAACTCTGGGGAGGGTTCTGGGCTTCGAGGGTGCTGCTGACTGCAAACAACTACAGGATTTTTGATTATCTTATTAAACCTCAATCGGCAAAGGCAATCGCAAAAAAACTAAAGACAAATTTAAGGGCTACAGAGATACTGCTTGATGCCATTACAGGAATAAGGCTTCTGAAAAAGAACAGAGGCAAATATTCAAACGCTCCGATTTCAGCAAAGTTTCTTGTCAGAGGCAGCGCTTATTATCATGGTGATATTCTCAGACATGCTGATTCGCTCTGGCAGAACTGGTCAGAACTGGACAAGACTATAAAGACGGGGAAGCCAATCAGAAAGGCTCACGACCATGAGGCGTTTATTATGGGCATGCATAATATTGCATCATTGAAAGTTAAATCCGTTATTAAAGCAATTGGAGCAGGGGGAGCAAAAACCGCACTTGACCTCGGCGGAGGGCCGGGAACATATTCCATTGAGATGGCTAAAAAAGGAATTGACGTCACGCTCTTTGACAGGCCTGAGACCGTAAAGATCGCAAGGCGTGTCGTGAAAAAAGAGGGAATTAAAAATATAAACTTCATAGAGGGCGACTTTATTCATGACAACATCGGCAAAGGCTACGACCTCATCTTTGCAAGCCAGATAATGCATTCACTTTCAGAAAAAGATAATCTCTATTTGCTTAAGAAATGCAAAAGGGCCTTGAACAAACTCGGGAGGATAGTCATTCAGGAATTCAGGCTCCTGAAAGACAGGGCGCATCCTCCGCAGGGGGCGCTCTTCTCTGTTAACATGCTCGTCAATACAGAAGGCGGAAGAAGCTATTCTACTGACGAGATAAAAAACTGGCTTTCAAAAACAGGGTTCAGAAAAATAGAAGAAAAACTCATTGGTGAGGCGGTTATTATTCAGGCTTTCAATCTGTAATTCATTTCACAACTTCGATATTTAATTCTTTAATCATCTTCCAGAGCGTAACCCTGCTTATACCGAGATGCTTTGCAGTAATGGTTTTATTCCAGTTGTGTTTTGATAAGGCAGAAATAATGTAATCGCGATTTTTATAATTTTTCCCCTGAGAGTCTGATTTCTCTTCCGTCTGCAAGATAGACTCCGGAAGGTTAGAAATGCCTATTATCCCGTTCTGACAGGTTATTGCCGCATATTCAAGGGCGCTTATCAGCTGCCGAACATTACCGGGCCAGCGATATGCCTTCATTGCGCCTAATGCCTCCGGTGTAATCCCCTGTATGTCTCTCTGATTAATGAGATTTATTTGTTTTAGGAAATGAGATATTAAGATGGGAAGGTCTTTTTCCCTTTCCCTTAAAGGAGGGGTATAGATTGGGATAACATTTACTCTATAGAAGAAGTCTTCTCTAAGCTGTCCTGAGTCTACAAGATTGCACAGGTCTTTGTTTGTAGCGCTGATCAGTCTTACATTTACATGAACAGGTCTATGGTCTCCTACACGATCTATTTCACCTTCTTGAAGTACCCTCAAAAGTTTAGCCTGCATAGACGGAGACATATCACCAATCTCATCCAGGAAAATACTGCCATTTTTAGCAGCCTCAAACCTGCCCTCTCTATCTTTTATAGCCCCGGTGAAGGCCCCCTTTACATGACCGAAAAGCTCACTTTCAAGCAAAGATTCATTTAAAGCAGCGCAGTTGACTTTTATGAAAGGACCTTTTTGTCTCCTGCTTAATTTGTGTATTGCATGGGCAACAAGTTCTTTGCCGGTTCCGCTTTCACCGCATATTACAACAGGGGCTTCACTCATATATGTGTTTTTGATCTGTTCATATAATTTTTGCATTACCCGGCTTGTGCCTATTAAGCCCATAAAACCATATTCATTCTTGAGCTCGTTTCTAAGTTCCTCGATCTCCAGTTCTTTCAGTAATAATGAAGATATATCTGTTATTACCTCTATAGCACATATAGCTTCGCCGCTGTCATCCTTTAAAACAACCGCATTTTTCAGCAGATAAACTGTCCTCCCATCCTTTGCCTTTATATTGCATCTCTTATTGACAGCGCGGCCTTTCTCAAAGAGCTTGCATTTTTTGCCATTTTCTAAATTGGGCAATAGTACACAGATATCTGTATCCAATATTGCACACAGCTTGCCCATAACTTCATCTCTTTGATAGCCCGTCATCTCTTCAGCAGCACGGTTGAAGAACAAAATATTCATTTCTTTGTCCACTACCATAAGTCCATCTGCCATGGTTTCGAGCACACTCATCAAGAAGTTTGTATCTTTGAAAAAGCCTTCCATTCTGTTAAGCATTGAAACCCCCTTAACATTTATTTAACAAAATTTAACAATAAAATTAACGCTGCTGTCAAGCAGATAATTTTGTGATGCAGAGAACTTATTGAATTTAAAGGATTTTTAGACGGTACATTCTCTTGCCTCAGACATAAAACGTGAGGCATGGAATTTGCTTTTTAAGATTCAAAATCTTTTTTGGAGGAGATATGGAAGACAAGAAAAAGAGAATGGCGATTATTGCATCAAAAGGGACGCTGGATATGGCATACCCGCCTTTGATACTTGCCTCAACAGCAGCGGCGATGGATGTGGAAGTAGGGATATTTTTTACGCTGTATGGAGTTGATATAGTGAACAAAAAGAAGATCCGCTCCCTTAAAGTTGCTCCAATTGCAAATCCTGCTATGCCGTCACCTATTCCGTTTCCTAACATTCTTGGTGTTTTGCCGGGGATGACGGCCATGGCGAGCATAATGATGAAAGGCATGATTAAAAAGATTAACTGGCCAACTATACCGGAACTCTTGCAGGTTTGCTTAGAAGCCGGTGTCAGAATGATAGCCTGTGCTCCAACACTCGAAATGACGGGGGTTGAAAAGGAAGACCTTATTGAAGGAGTTGAAATAGCAGGGGCAGCGGAGTTTCTGGATTTTGCCCTGGACGCGAATATAAACCTGTTTATTTGAATAATTATGATAGATGGAGGTGAAAAATATGAACAAATCAGAGGCTAATGTGTTTCTGGACTGTAAGGGATTAAACTGCCCGATGCCTGTGGTGAAGACAAAGAAGGCGCTGGATTCTATGGAGAGCGGACAGGTTCTTTTAGTTGAGCTGACAGATAAAGGCGCGAAGTCAGATATCCCGGCAATGCTTAGGAGAACAGGGAACGAACTGCTCGGCACAGATGAGAAAGAAAATGTCTTTACGTTTTTAATTAAAAAACAAAGTAAGTAACTGACAAAGGAGGAAGCATGAGGGGCAAGACTTTTATCTTCATAGTGTTGACACTTTTTTTGCTTGCGTCTGTCAGCTTTGCAGGCGAATTTGGCGTTTATGTGAAGGTTATTGAAAGGGCAAAGGGGAGTTTTGATGAAGTAAGCAGTAAGGTTGAAACTGCATTAAAAAACGCCGGATGGGAGGTTCTCGGAGCCTATAACACAGGAGTTCCGGAGGGCTGCAAGTTCCGTTCAAGGGTTATAGTCTTCAGTTCACCTGCTTATGCTAAATCAATTATGTCAAACGGTGTAAAAGCCGCATTCTCATTACCACTAAGGGCAGGAATTTACGAGGATGAATCTGGAATAAATGTGGCAGTTGTCAACCCTGCCTCCATAAACAGAACCATAATTCACGAGACGAAACTCAAGGACCTTTCTCTTTCTTCAATCAATTCCATTGTTGACGCCATAGCAAAAGCAGTTCCCGGCAATATCGTAAAAAAACAGATTGGAGAGGTCAGGAGCAAAGGAAGTGTTGGAGGAATGGGGGGCGGTGACTTTCTGGATAAAATTGTAGAGATATATGCGGTACAGGATAACGCTGATTCCACATTTAAGAGCGTTTCTGAAAAGGTTAAAAAAGGAATACTCGGAAACGAGAAAAACTGGAAATTAATCTACACCTACGACCTTTCGGCGCATAATGCAATGATTTTTGGGCTTACAGAGGCAACAAAGACGGAGGGAAGGTCATTTAGAATTGCCGGTGAAAAAAGGGCGTCTGATTCTTATAAATTCCCGGGAATAGACCACAACACCGCCTTTCCGATAGAGGTAATCGTATACAAAGATGACAACAGAATAAAGGTTGTCACATTGGATGGAATGTACAGAATGAAGGTTTATTTTGAAGACGCCGGCAAATGGGCATTCATGAAGAATATGGGAATGCCCGGACAGATAGAAAAAGAAATTATTGAGATGGTAAAAATAAATCTGAAATAAAAGGAGGTGAGAAGCACAGACATATACAGGAAACATATGCAGGTAGTGACATTCGGCAAATTTTAGCCGTAAAAAGCAATTAAGGAGGGGAGCAATGAAAAAACTATTGTGTTTTTGTCTGGTTTTAGTTCTAAGTCTATGCCTGGGCAGCCTTGCACAGGCGACAGACGGCTACTTTTCGCACGGTTACGGGATAAAGGCAAAGGGTATGGGCGGCGCGCAAACTGCTGTGGCTCAGGATGCAATGATAGCTGCCACTAATCCGGCTGGAATGGCATTTGTAGGCGACCGCTTTGATGTCGGAATAGACTGTTCAGCCCGCAGCGTAATGCCGCCAGAAGCGGCGCGGCAGCTATAGATGGCGCTGCTGACAGCAGCAGCACTAACTTTTTTATTCCTGAAATAGGGCTTAATAAAATGATTAGCCCGAATCTTTCTGTGGGATTAACTGTTTATGGGAACGGCGGAATGAATACAAACTATCCTACAGGCCAGATCACATCCGCTGCCGGAGTAGGGACCTGTAATAACTTCCTTAACATGGGAGGGCAGGCAACTGCATCAAGCAATAACCTTCTGTGCGGCACATCCAGCTTAGGGGTTGACCTCATGCAGGTAATATTTGCGCCAACAGTAGCATATAAAGTAACTCCTAATCATTCCTTTGGCATATCCCCTTTAATCGGTTACCAGCGCTTCAAGGCAGAAGGGCTGCAAGGATTTGCAGCATATTCAGAAGATAAAAACAACCTGACCAATAGGGGTTATGATGATGCCTCTGGTTTGGGTGTTCGTATCGGTTGGATGGGTAAAATTTCTGATGCTGTGACATTAGGCGCTGCATATTCTTCCAAGATATACATGACTCCGTTTCAAAAATACAAGGGACTGTTTGCCAATCAGGGCGATTTTGACATACCGGAGAATTACAATGTGGGTATTGCGATAAAAATATTGCAGCCTCTGCTTTTCGCCATGGATTACCAGCGCATTAATTATACCAGCGTCGCTGCAGTCTCAAATTCGAGCAAAAATGGCGGTGCAACCATAGCAAATACACTTGGCGGTGACGGCGACCGCGGTTTTGGCTGGTCTGATGTCAATGTATGGAAATTCGGCTTGCAATATCAGGCAACTGATAAACTGGCTCTGCGTGCAGGCTACAACCATACCGATAATCCTATCCAATCGCGGGACGTTACATTTAATATTATTGCGCCCGGTGTAGTAACGGACCATTACACTGCAGGCCTGACTTACAAAATAGGTAAAAGCTCTGAGCTGACAATTGCGTACATGCACGCAGTTTCAAATTCAGTAACAGGCTCAAGCTTATTTAATGACTTTGGCGTTGCTGCCGGCAGCGAAAGAATCTCCATGAGCCAGAACTCTTTAGGCATCGCATTTGGAATGAAGTTCTAACACTGCCTACATTCGTCTCAGGGGAGAGAAATCAGCCTCTCCCCTGAAGAATAAATTATCAGTTGAAAAAGGGGCAGCAATGTTACATATTGATGCAATTACAATAATAAGTCTGTCTTCCATAGCTATTATGTTTTATGCCTTATGGCTGGTACTACACTTCAAGAAGGCAGTTCCCAGAGGTGTTGTGAGGAGTGTCTGGAACTATCTTGTCTTACTGGTTTTATTCTTCAGCCTTGCATATTTAACAACCCCTTTCTTCCGTTTTATACCCGAGGACATCATGCGGTTTGTGGCAGCCTTTATCTTCTTCTTCGGGGCCATCTATGTGGTCATAACAGTAAGATTGACTTACAGGATAATCAAGGGGTTATCTGAAGAAGGATTGGAATCTGATGCTTCAAAGATAAAAAAGATGTCTAAAGATATCTCACATATACTATATCGGATACCCAATCTAACAGAGAAAGGGAAGCAGGAGATCATATCCCATCAGGCAGGTGTAAAGCTTGAATATAGATGGATACTGGTTTTAATTGATGGCAAATCAACGATAAAAGAAATCCTTGATAAAGCAAGAGGTGTTGATAATACCCCTGCCATCCTGATTGACCTGATTAATGAAGAATATGTAGAGATTACACAAACATACGATCTTATAGGAGAGTTCGTAAAAATTGCGTCAAATGTCCTCGGAAAGGATTCTAAGATAATAATCAGAAAGTTAAATGAATGTAGTTATAAGCATGATTCAATTTTGAAAACTATCTTAGAGGTGAAAAAAAATGTACATGCTGTTATCGGAGAAGACAAGGCAAATATGGTAGAAATAGAGATGAAAAAAGCAGCCAGTAGGGTCACATGGCTCTGACAGGTGCGATACTTTTGCATCACTATTATGACAGGAAGAATCTATTGATATATCAGCTTAGGTCTTTTAAAGATAAGATTTCGGAAAGATTCAGTGCAGGGGCCCTGAGGACAGCACCTTCTCAATCTCTGTCTTTATAACAGAATAAGGGATACCGCCGTGAATCTTAGGCACGCCGTTTATAAGCACAACAGGAGTGTTTATGGCTCCGTGCCTTAAGAGTTCTCTTATCTCGGGGAAATCGCTCTCATCATCCATAAACAGGTCTACATATTCCACAGATACCACATAAGGATACGAAAAGCTCATCTCCTTCTGCAATTCTTCAGCAAGGACTTTATTTGTTGAATAGTTATCAAATCTCTCATTGGAGGCGATAATGTCTTCCATCGGGTTGTCAAGTATCTGTATGTGCACTCTCTGCAGCATATGATTTACCTCCAGCATTTTATTTACGCCTTAACCAGCATGTTGTCTATCAACCTTGTGCCGCCAACTTTAACCGAGACTGCAAGCAAAGCCTCTTTCCCTGCATTTTCAACTTCATCCAGTGTTTCAGGGTCATACATTGATGCATACTGAATCTCTTTCACCAGAGGCTCTGCCGAAAGCTTTTCTTTCATGAACCCCTGTATCTTCTCTTTATTAATTATACCAGATTTTATCATTTCACTGGTCTGGATGAGGCATCTGTATATAACACCGGCAGCTTTCCGCTCTTCTTCATTCAGATACAGATTCCTTGAACTCATCGCAAGGCCGTCGTGCTCTCTGATTGTCGGGGAGACAATTACGTCTACAGGCATATCAAGGTCTTTAGCCATCTTTCTAATAACAGCAGCCTGCTGAAAATCCTTCTGTCCGAAATATGCCCTTGTCGAAGATACTATATTGAAGAGCTTTGCGACTATAGTGGCGACCCCGCTGAAATGACCGGGCCTGAACGCACCGCAGAGCTTTTCAGAAATATCTCCTACCTCTATGTGTGTCATAAACCCTGAGGGATAAATCTGAGAAGCATCGGGCATGAAAAGCACGTCTGCCTCTGCCTTGCGGAGCTTTGCGATATCTCCGTCTGTATCACGGGGATATCGCTGAAAATCCTCCGAAGGGCCGAACTGAAGAGGATTAATAAATATGCTTACAACAGTGATGTCATTTTCGTCTTTGGACCTTTTTATAAGGCTGAGATGTCCCTCGTGCAGCGCTCCCATCGTAGGCACAAAACCTATGCGCCTGCCGTGAAGCAGATGCCCCTTTGATGTGTCATGCATTATGCGCGGGATTCGAATTATTTCCACTTTATCCCTCTATTTCATCGATAAGGGCGTCAAGAAGATATTCTTCCTTCACCTGCTTTATTATCTTTCCCTTTTTAAATAGTATGCCCCTCTTTTTTCCGCCTGCTATTCCGAAATCAGCCTCTCTTGCCTCTCCGGGGCCGTTGACAATACAGCCCATAACAGCAACGGTAACAGGAGTTTCAATATTCCTGAGTTTTGCCTCAACCTTTTTTGCAAGCCCTATGAGGTCAATATTGCACCTGCCGCATGTGGGGCATGAGATTATCTCAGCGCTCTTCTCTCTTATGCCGAGAGTTCTCAGTATGCCGTATGCTACCCTGACCTCTTCAGCGGGGGCTGCCGTAAGAGAAACCCTGACAGTGTCTCCTATTCCTTCTGAAAGCAATATGCCGATACCCACAGAACTTTTTATTATTCCTGTAGCAGGCGGCCCTGCCTCTGATATTCCGACATGAAGCGGATAATTATATTTTTTTGAGAACAGCCTGTATGCCTCTATTGTCATTGGAACATTTGATGCCTTAAGAGAGACTTTAATATCTTTAAAGTTCAGGTCTTCCAGAATCCTTATATGCCCAACTGCGCTTTCAACCAGCGCCTCTGGTTTCGGATGCCCGTATTTCTGCAAGAGTTCTTTTTCAAGCGAGCCTGCGTTAACTCCAATTCTTATCGGAAGTTTTTTATCCTTTGCTGCCGAGACAACTTCTTTAACCTTCCACTTTGCGCCTATATTGCCAGGGTTAATCCTCAAACCGTCAACTCCCTGCTTTATTGCCTCAACCGCAAGCCTCCAGTCAAAATGAATATCTGCTATCATCGGGATGCTGGCAGATTTTTTTATTCTGCCGAGCGCCTTTGCCGCATCCATGTCAGGCACTGCAACCCTTATGATTTCGCATCCTGCCTTTTCAAGCGCTTTGATTTGTTTTGCGGTTGCCCTTACATCCCTCGTGTCTGTCTTTGTCATGGACTGGACACTGACAGGATTTCCGCCTCCGACAGGCACCTTGCCTACATGGATTGTCCTTGTCTTTTTACGAATCCCCATTCTTATTCCCGTTTCCTTTATTTTTCTCTTTATTGTCCATCTGCTTCTGCATCTCTTTTTCTTTCTGCCTTTTCTCCCTGTATGCCGTCACTGCCTTGAAATGCTCTTCCTCTGTAACAGAAAACTGATGAGTCCCGTCATTATTTGATACGAAATAAATATAAGGGACATCAGCAGGATAAAGCGCTGCTGTAATTGATTTGATGCCGGGAGATGCGATAGGCCCCGGCGGAAGCCCTTTGATTATATATGTATTATAAGGTGTTTTTCTCTTCAGGTCACTCATGATTATTCTTTCGCCTGACCTCTTTATGCCATAAACAGCAGTAGGATCTGCCTGAAGCTGCATTCTCTTTTTGAGCCTGTTATGGTAAACAGCAGAGATTAACGGCCTCTCACTGTTTATTACCGCTTCTTTTTCTATTATGGATGCAAGCGTAAGAACCTCCCTTTCAGAAAATCCAAGTTCTGCAGCCCTTGTCCTTAATTTCTCGGAATATTTTTCCCGCAGGCTGTTTATCATCATGCCGAGAGCGTTTTCAGGCTCTATGCCCTTGGGCAGCTTGTATGTGTCAGGAAAAATATAGCCTTCAATAGACGGCGCATCAATATTGTATGCCCGCAGGAAACTTTTGCTTGTTGAAAGCTCTTCAAAGCCTTCCCTGTCAACAATATTTGTCCCGGCGAGCTTTTCGCCTATTTCAAGAAGCGAATCGCCTTCGACTATAGTTATGTCATACTCTATAATCTGTCCGTTCTTTAAAAGCATTAAGACAGACAGCGGATTCATTGCGCCTGTGATTGAGTAGTAGCCCGCCCGTATCTTCCTGTGCAAACCTGTAAGCCTGCCGGCGAAGATAAAAAGGTTCTTGTCCCTTATTAAATTTTCTTTTGCAAGGATTTCAACTGCCTGTCTGAAGGTAGCGCCTTTAGGTATCAGCACTTCTTTTGTTTTTGTGCCCTCAGGAAGCGGCACTATGAATTCCACTGCCGCATATGCAGCATACATGAAAACAAGGCAGAAAATTATAACTATGATATTTCTTCTCATTTTTTTAGCATGCCAGAATCAGTATCAAGAGTCAATGAGGGACGTTCGAAGAGAGCTTTGCGGAGCGAGTCGCGGGAGAGGATGGGGATGAACTTTTAGGCTTTGGTCGTCATATGAGCACTGTGTTTTGAAGCTTTTGCAGTTAAGCAGTCCGGTTTTTGGGAAGCTCTTTTGTACCATTCTGTATTCTTTTCATTACGTCCGACCTCCTTGAAACCTTCTGCCTCTATATGCTCTATTATCTCTTTCAGTTTCCTTTTAGCCATTTTAAATACCTCTACAAGATTATATCATATTGAATAATACTGCGACTTAAGGTTTTAAGAAGGAGGGGAGAGGATGGGGAGGCACATCTGAAAATTAATCTCGTTATTTTCCGATGAGTTAAGTATTGGAGGTTGGAGAATTCGCTTGACGTAACTTGCAAATTTCCCCTAAAATCATCAAAAGACGCATGCGGTATAAAAATAATGTTGAGCCGTAATTCATTCAAATAAATTTAACTTCATATAAGTCGGGAACAAGTCCTTTGCATTGTCCATTAAACACAAGAGGGGCGTGCTGTGCACGCCCCTCTTGTGTTTGTCATTTGCTAAAAGCTGTTAGCTGATAGCCGACAGCGATTCTTCTTAATACATTCCGCCCATTCCTCCGCCTGGAGGCATTGCAGGCATCTCAGGCTTTTCTTCAGGAACATCTGTAACCATTACAGCGGTTGTCAGCAACAGCGCTGCAACCGATGCTGCATTCTGAAGCGCAGTTCTCGTCACCTTTGTAGGGTCAATGATTCCTGCCTTTATCATATCAACATATTCTTCCTTGTCAGCGTCAAATCCGTAATTTGCTTCTTTTGAGTTCTTAACCTTCTCAACAACCACAGAGCCTTCAATTCCTGCATTGTTGACTATCTGCCTTATCGGCTCTTCAAGCGCCCTTCTGACTATATCAACGCCTATCTGCTGATCCACGTCAAGCTTCAGATTCTTCAGCGCGTGGAGTGTCCTTAGAAGCGCAACGCCTCCTCCGGGGACAATTCCCTCTTCAACAGCCGCCCTTGTTGCGTGGAGCGCATCTTCAACCCTTGCCTTCTTCTCTTTCATCTCTGTCTCTGTTGCTGCTCCGACATTAATGACTGCCACTCCGCCGACGATCTTTGCAAGACGCTCCTGAAGTTTTTCTTTGTCGTAATCGGATGTCGTCTCCTCTATCTGCGCCTTAATCTGCTTAATTCTGCCTTCAATCTTTTTGTGGTCTCCGGCGCCTTCAACTATTGTTGTGTTTTCTTTATCAACTGTTACCTTCTTGGCCCTTCCGAGGTCTGATATCTTTATGCTCTCAAGCTTTATTCCGAGGTCTTCGGATATCATTGTTCCGCCTGTGAGGGTTGCAATGTCTTCAAGCATTGCCTTTCTTCTGTCGCCAAAGCCCGGAGCCTTTACAGCGCAAACCTGAATTGTTCCGCGGAGCTTGTTGACAACGAGCGTTGCGAGGGCTTCACCCTCAACCTCTTCTGATAAAATTAACAGAGGCTTGCCCATCTTTGCGGTCTGTTCAAGTATAGGAAGAAGGTCTTTCATGCTTGAAATCTTCTTCTCATTGATGAGGATGAATACGTCTTCGAGGTTGCATTCCATCCTCTCAGGGTCTGTTATGAAATAGGGTGAGATGTACCCTCTGTCAAACTGCATGCCTTCAACAACCTCAAGTGTCGTTTCCATGCTTTTTGCTTCTTCAACTGTGATTACGCCGTCCTTGCCGACCTTATCCATTGCCTCTGCAATCAGCTCTCCGATTGAAGGGTCATTGTTTGCAGAGATGGTGCCTACCTGTGCAATCTCTTTTTTGTCCTGAACAGGCTTGCTGAGTTTTTTCAGTTCGCTTATGACGACCTCTACTGATTTTTCAATCCCCCTTTTTATGTCCATGGGGTTAGCGCCTGCAACTACATGCTTCATGCCCTCCCTGTAAATAGCATGGGCCAGAACAGTTGCTGTTGTTGTGCCGTCGCCTGCAACGTCAGACGTCTTTGATGCGACCTCTCTGACAAGCTGGGCTCCCATGTTCTGCCACGGGTCTTTCAACTCTATTTCTTTTGCAACTGTAACGCCGTCTTTTGTTATTGTCGGCGCACCGTATTTTTTATCAAGTATTGCGTTCCGTCCTTTAGGCCCCAGCGTTGCTTTTACCGCATCTGTAAGCTGGCTTATGCCTTTCAGTATTGAACTCCTTGCTGCTTCGTCAAAAAGAAGCTGTTTAGCCATTTTGTTGCTCCTCCTTCTATTTTTAAAAAGTTTTTTAGCCTTCTACGATTCCCAGAATATCTTCTTCTTTTATGATGAGATATTCTTCGTTTTCCATCTTAATCTTTGAGCCGGAATACTTATCAAAAAGTATTGTGTCTCCTACCTTAACCTCCATAGGCTGGCGTTTGCCGTCCTCGGTTATCCTGCCTGTGCCTACTGCCATTACTGAGCCTTTCTGTGGTTTTTCCTTGGCTGCGTCCGGAATGTAAAGGCCGCCTGCTGTCTTTTCCTCTTCCGAGGAATACTTAACAAATACTCTGTCTCTAAGTGGTTTGAACTTCATAAAACATATCTCCTTTCTTAAGGTTTAACTGATAGTTGACAGCTAATAGCTGTCTTTGGACTTGTTAGCACTCGCTAACAGAGAGTGCTAATATAATAGCTAACCGGCATTTAAGGCAAGGGCTTTCAAGGGGGATTTAAGGCTTGAAATCTCGTTTAATCGGATTTTTTCTCGTATTTTCCGTCTTTTTCAGATTTTTATGGATTTTTTCTTGTTTTCTATGAAATTTTCTATTGCCTCACGGAAGAAATCTCCTTTATTTTTAACTTCCTGAGACACACGGCCATTGTAGAGTTTTGCCCCTTCTTTTATATCAGAGGCGAATTCTGCGTAGAAGGTGTTTTTCTTTATTGTTTCTTCCATCTTTGTTGAACTGTAAAGGTAAATATCCGCAATGATTGTTCTTGCCAACCGCTTTGCCTTTTCCACTGCGTCATCCGCTTCTGTTTTTATCTCTTTTTTTATTTCCGGCTTTATTCCCGGCCTTGAAGGCATTGCCGCCTGAGGCGGATGCGCCTCTATTTTGGGGGGCGCTGCGGCAAATGGTTGTGGTATTTCCGGAGAGGGTTGCGATTTTTTCGGAACTGGCTCTTTTGGCCTTTCTGTAACTTCTTCTCTTTTTTCTTTTATCCCCTGCAGCGCTTCAATCTTTTCCATAAGGAAATCTTCTATATGATGCTCTTCTATATAGTCATCAGCTCCATGCAGGGAATTGGGCTCTCTCCTGTATCTGGTCTTGTCGTAGATTGAACAAATCAGGATGATTTTTATATCTTTTGTCTCAGGCCGTTCCTTCAGCCTTTTGCACAGCTCAAAGCCGTATATCTTGGGAAGCGCAACATCCAGAAGAGCCAGGAACGGAAGTTCCTTCATAGTTTTTATCATCGTGTCTATCCCGTCGTTTGATGTAATGACCGTGTACCCCTTCTTTGTAAGGAAATCGCTCATCTTCTCAACAATTGCAGGGTCTTCATGCGCAACAATTACCTTTCCTTCAAGAAGTTTTATCTGGACAGCAGGTTTTTTTACGAGGAGAACCGCGCTGCATTTCGGACATTTAAACCTAATGCCTTCAGGTGTTAGTTTTTCATCCGCGATTTTAAGCTTTATCTTGCACTTGGGACAACTTACGACCACTCTCTGAACCTCCTTTTAGGCAGCCATATCTTAATCGTTAAAAGGCCCGTAAGGAATCCGCCGATATGGGCGAACCAGGCAACGCCGCCCTGAGGCAAAAGCCCCTGACTGAGGATTCCATTGACAAGCTGTATAATAGCCCAAAATCCAATAACTATCAAGGCAGGAATTTTCACAATCTGAATAAAGAATCCGAAAAATATCAGGGTATGCACCCTCGCATGAGGAAATAAAAGTATATAGGCGCCGAGGACACCAGCAACTGCGCCGCTTGCGCCTATCATTGGCA
Organism: Nitrospirota bacterium; assembly: GCA_016195565.1. NCBI lineage: Bacteria > Pseudomonadati > Nitrospirota > Nitrospirota bacterium. The sequence goes on from JACPZK010000010.1 coordinate 68,165, forward strand.
CAGTTGAAGAAGGCGATGATATAGCGTGGGCATATGAGGCTATAATCCCGCTTACAAGATAAAAGAGAGGAAACCTGAAGTGCCCAAGCCTGTCTTCAATATTATTGCCGAATATCCAGAGGTAAAGCATGTTGCCGCCAATGTGCAGCAGGCCTCCGTGAAGAAACATGGATGAAAAAACAGTAGCCATCGGATGCAGCGCCTGCGTCTTTTCAAAAGACAGCAGTCCTGAAGGAATCGCGCCGTAGTTATAAATGATATATCTTTCGCCGGCAGGTGAGAGGATTTCCCATAAATAGGCAAGAATGTTAATTGTGATTATCCCTATTGTAACGAACGGGAATGTTTGTGTTGGATTGTCATCTTTATATGGAAACATTTTTTCTTCTCATCCTGCGTGATATTAATACTACCCCAAGTGATTATTAGCGGTCAAATTGTTTTAACTTATAATTCAAATACGCATTCTGTTATCGGACTGCTATAATAATAACAAAGATTTTAACTGATATCTCCTGTCCTTAAAAGGAGGCTCAGGATTAAATGAATTCAAAAGGGGATAGGCGAAAAAGTCTGTGCCCTTTTTTGTTGTTATCCGATAATCAGGATGTCCGAAATAGTGCGGATATGAATGAGATAAACGCGCAGTGTGGATAAAAATAAAGATTGAAAAACATTATGAATGTCCCATCAAGAAATTAGGAGTACCAGAATATGTTGAAATTCCGTTGTAAGAGATGTAAAAAAATTATTCCATTAGAAAAAGTTTCTTTCAAGGGGGAATCTAAAGAAACTTTTTCTAATATTAATGATGAACATCGTGAAGCTTTGGCTGCCGCAATAGAGAAAATTGTTAATCAAATGAAATGTCCTCTTTGTCAGTCAACGGTTTATGTAATCATAAACGATGATGAAATAGATGTTACAAGTGAACCAATTATTCAGGCAATCAAAAGACTCGTTGACCTACACAAAAAATATAAGACAGAAAATATTACTACAAATTCATTTCTAGGGTATTCAGAAGAAGCTGAAGGTTTAGCCTATGAAATAATTGAGAGACTTATATGGGAACATGGGAAATTACTATATTTTGAAGATACTGCTTTAATTAGCGATGCAAAAAATGCCGTGAAAGATCTCTGGGATTCTCTGCCTTCTAATGAATTATGGGAAGAAATAGCTTCGGGAGGTTACAAAGGGATACTTGTTAACATAATTAGCGACTATATTGACAGGGCAAAATTTCTTAACCCTGTCTTCATTTCTATTGAACCAACAAATCAGATTAAAAAATATTTTCGTGAGGCTATGGGTGCATGGCTTTTTGGTCTAAATACCGCTGCGCTGATTTTATGTTGCTCAATTATTGAAGAAATGCTGGAAACTATATATCCAAAGTTAACTAAAGCTGAAAAAGAGAAAAAAGGCAAGCTGGAAGCATTAATCGATAAGGCGAATGGCAAAATATTCGATAAAACTGAAGCTGAAACAGCACACATTATTAGATTACTCAGAAATGACGCTGTTCATGAACTCAAACGACCCTCAAAAGAGGATACTTATGAAGCAATTTTAAATACGGTCTCACTGATTGAAAAAATATTAAGAGAGAAAAAGCACAGTAATGGGACGGTCATAATATAAAATGCCCACAACAGCGTTTAACAACCGGGGTTACGACGACGCTTCATTATCCGTATTTGGCGTTGGGGTCGCTCCATGTGCCTGCTCTATCATTGAGATTAGGATTGGCCTTAGCAGGCACACGGCGCAAACCCACAACATTATGTGAAATCTCTGGCAACAGAGAAGGAAAGAGAATGTAAACAATGGAATCAAGCAACACATCAATTGAAACAAAGTATAAAGGTGTTGGTGGATGGCTCCTTTTATTCTGTATTGGACTTACAATTCTAATGCCTTTAGGAACTGCTTTTAACCTCATCTCTGGATACGATAAGATAACTGAAAGATCTAAGCAAAGCCTTGAAGAATCTATCACACAAGAAATGTCTGATAGAATGGTAGAACTTGATGAAATCTTTCGTGAATTCGAAAATCAAATGTATCAGGGGCTTTTAATTATTTTTATTATAGATTCTGTATTAAGTATTGCATTGATAGGTTTTAGTATTTACGCAGGTATTGCTCTTTGGAAAATACGCCCCAATGCTGTAAAAATTGCAAAAAAATACTTGCTCACCTTACTTGGATATTCAATTCTTGCAGCTTTTCTACCTTTTATGACTGGCTTACCGTCCGAGGTCAATCAAGCTATTATCGGAGAAATGGCCAAAGGTATATTTAGGTCAATTATTTATGTTGCTGTATGGTATTCATATTTAAATAAATCTAAGAGGGTAAAGGCAACATATGGGGATGGGTTCACTCCCGAAAAACAGACTCTGCATATCCCGAACCCACCCTTTAAGAATCGGCAGGAATATGAGACTTGGAAAGCTGCGAAACTTAAGAAATCTGAAAAGGTCTCACAAGAACCTCCTGCAAAGCAGCCTGAATTTTCTTTAGAAATATCTTGCCCTCATTGTCAAGAAAAGATTTCTAAAGATAGCATCAAATGTAAGTATTGTGCCGAGGATGTGCTGAATTATCAAAAAGCAGAAACAGATAAAATAGCAATTGCACTCAATCAAGGCAATAAAGCTGAACAACCCATAATATCATCCAATGCTTCCGCTGGAGAAAAAATAGACTCTCTGCTTGATTTAAGCCAGCCTATAAATGATACTAAAGCTGATTTAAAAAATAAATTAGGCAGACTTGACGAGATATTTAAAGAAGGGATTATATCTGAGCAGGAATATAAGACGAAAAAGGAGAAGTTGCTTGAGGCGTTCTTAAGCAATTGAATATATGAAAACGTGTGTTTATTGTGGAGAAAATATTTTAAACGAGGCGATAAAATGTAGGTACTGCAAGCAATGGCTTCCAGAAAAACAGCCGACAAGAAGGGCTCATTTTAAGTCAAGGGAAGAATATACAGAATGGTTAAACACGCGCACCTCCTCAGCCTCAGGGCAATCGGGTATCAAAATAAACATTCCCGTCATTTTGGAAGACCTGATACTGCTCAAGTTTTCTAATCTTTTCCCAATCAAGTCATGGTTTGCATCAGAACTGTGGCAGATGAAATGGATGAAGTTTTTCTTATTATTAGCATTATTTCCGCTTATCATGTTTTATTTTGCTTCTTCGTCTAAATTGACCTTTCAAGCTGTAGCTTTTTCTTTTGGTATCTATTTTGCTTTCATATGGGGAGTTGTCATTTATATCTTTTTGAAGCCAGCTAACATAACAGCACGAGGCGTTATGAAAATCGGGCTATTTACGGGTACGGTCGGGATATTCATTGTGCTTATACTGCAAGTCCTACCTTTTGTAAGATTTTTTTATCAAGAAGCTGAAACAAAAAATATATTCGAAAAATTAATCATGTTTTCAGGTGTAGGACTAATTGAAGAAACAGTTAAGGCGCTCCCGCTGCTTTGGCTATATATTGCTCGAAGAAAATTTGACTCGCTCATGACAGTGACTTTCTTGGGATGTGTTTCAGGGTTGGCATTTGCAGTGGCTGAAGGCGTTTCATATTCAATTTTTTACGCTATCGGCCATAAACGTCATTTGTTCGGTTACGGTGAATATCTTATTATTAATTTTACTCGATTAATCACTCTTCCTTTGCTTCATGCATTATGGTCTGGAATTGTTGCCTATTTTATCGGATTGGGGATTTTTAATGATAGATTTATTAAAGGGCTGATTGTCGCTGGAATTGGGTTAAGTGCTCTCTTGCATTGCTTGTATAATACGTTCTCTCAGTCCTTGATTGGCTTAATAGTTGCAATCACAACAATCATGATTTTTATTTCTTATGTGAGAAATGTGGACGTTATACAACTAAACATCCAAAAGATGATAAAGGAAGGGGCGAGGGACACAGAGCCTGTCTAAAAACCTAATTTAATAAGGGTGCGAGAAAATTAAAAATTAGGGACAGCGACCGTTAAAATTAAAAAATAGGGGAATCTCCGTTTTCCTCTTGACTTAACTTATCATGGATGTCCCTATTTTGTGCACTATTTTGTATTACGTTGAATTCATGACCCCCCAAAATCTCTATTTTTATCAAGTTAAATAATTTGCATGCTAAGACATATAAATTTTCGAGCCAATGTCTGCCTTATTTATCCTTCTTACCCTTAATTTTTACCAAACCCTTCTCTCCTACTTCCCCTTCAATTGAATATTGGATTTTATGAAATAACCCTATAACCCATAAATTTGTTATGAGATGCTTTGTTATGGCTGAGGTGGTGAAAGATGATTCTTCGTTGCACATAGACAGGTATAATATTATCTGGTCAGCCATATGATAATCTAAAGCAGCGCCTGTAGTATAATATTTGACAAATTCCTCTGCTGCTTCCTCTCCTACAACCTCAGCTTTTTTGCCTCTTGCGCCAAGCGCAGTAAAACCCGCAATTGAATGTTGTGCTCTGGATTCAAGATAGACAAATGTCCCCTGCCCCATAGAAGGGACCTCCAGTAATTCAATAAGCGGAGAAACCTTAATATCTTTAATCTCGTAGTTTATTCTTTTTACAAGTGCATCCTTTTGTCTCTCTGCTATGGACAATGGGAGATTCCCGACTGCTGAATATCCTGTTAATCTTAAAATGCTGCCTCTTTCTATAATTCTCAGAGGTTTGATATTTTTTGGAGGAAATATATCTGCCCTGACTATTCCACCGCCCTTTGGGTAAAATCCGTAAGACTCTATAGCAATCTGAACCCTTATCCCCAGTTGTTCCAGAAAGTGAATAAAGATTCCAGAAAGATAATGAAATGAGGGACTGAAAGGGACATGTGTACCGCCTTTAAGCGTTAAAATAGTTTTCTGCTGTGAGAAAGCAAGCGCGGGAATAAGCGTTTGAAAAACAAGTGACGTGGAGCCGGCAGTGCCGATGTCAAAAGAAAAATATCCGCCTTTAACTTCTTTCGGGGAAAATAAAAGCTCTGTTGAACCTGCGTGGTCGCCCTTTACTTCAGCGCCAGAAATAAGTTGAGCAGCTCTTACACAGGTGAGATGCTGCGGCATGAGCCCTGGTTTTTTCCGCCCTTTTCTGATGTTGAATATTCTGAAAGGCTTTCTAAACAGACACGAAAGGCTCAGGGCACTTCTAACTATCTGCCCTCCCCCTTCTCCGTAACTGCCGTCTATTTCTATCATTCCTTAATCCTATATTCTGCCTTTCTAACAATAGCTTGTAAATTCATTATCCATTATAGCCAATTTCCTTTTTTGATGATACAATTCGATGCATTGAAATGCCTTACGAATCATGCTAAAATTCCACCAAGATGAGTAATCAGCACGAATATCATTTCTGATAGAGGAATAAGATGAAACTGCAAATCACTGCCCGTAATCTTGAACTCAGCGAGACAATCAAAGAAGATATACGTATGAAAACGGAAAAGCTGGGTACCTATTACGACCATATCATGCGCTGTAGAGTTGTGGTAGAGTCACCACACCGCCATCACCAGGAAGGGGTGTTATACAATGTGCGCATTGAGATAAGGGTGCCAGATGCAGAATTAGTAGTAAAACAGCAACCTGATAAAGACCTGGATGTGGCAATAAGAGATGCTTTTGATTCAGCCCGCCGCCAGTTAGAAGATTTCGTAAGACAACGGCGCCGCGATATAAAACATCATGAGGAAACTCCGCATGGGGAGATAACTGCATTGTTCACAGATAAAGGCTATGGCTTTTTGACAACGCCTGATGGCCGGGAAATTTATTTTCATGAACATAGCCTGATAAATTATAAATTAAAACACTTAAAGGTTGGAACAAAGGTGCGTTTTGTCGAAGAACAGGGGGAAAAGGGACCGCAAGCCAGTACCGTGACTGTAATAGATTAAACCGCTTCATGCTTTATAAAAATTTAGTATAAAAATTAGGGACAGCGATCGTTTAAACAGGAAACTGCCCGCATCGGCAGATGACAAGTTCAGAGGGGGCAAGGTTCTTGAGAGCCTTGCCCCTTTTTATTTTTCCCTGACATATAACTTGCAGGCATGGTAAAATTAAGTAACCGGAAGGAGGTGCTTTATGGATACAATCAAAGAAGCCGCAATTGAAACTATAAAACGCTTGCCTAATGAATGTTCTATTGAGGACATAATGTATGAAATAAATTTTATCGCTCAAGTCCTTGACGGCCTTAAAGACGCTAATGAGGGGAAACTACTAACAACAGAGGAACTTCTCGGAAGAGTTGAACAGTGGGCAAGATAAAATGGACAGAGAAAGCAAGCAGTCATTTACAGGCAATTCACGATTATATCGCTAAAGATTCCAAAGCATACGCAACTCGTTTCGTAAAGTCCCTTATCAAAGCAACCGAAAAACTTGAAATAATGCCAGAGTGTGGACGTATCGTGCCGGAGCTTGAAGGTTACGGTTTTAGAGAAGTTATTTACAGAAATTATCGGATTGTTTACAGGCGCACCCATAATGACATCGTTGAAATACTTGCTGTTGTACATGGCGCTCGTGAAATCAAGAGAGCGCTTTACGAGGAATGGGAGCTAAGGTAAAAAGCAATTCGGGTCAAACCTGCAAAACATTTTTTTATAAATAAGCTGCTCGCAATAGGCAGATAACATGCTAAAATAACAAAAAGAGCAGGAGGAGGTGATTATATGGCGTCAATTAAAGAATCAGTAATCTCAATAGTAAAGGATATGCCGGAAAATTCGACCTTAGAAGATATAATGGAGTCTCTTTATGTAAAGCAGAAAATATTGAAAGGTAAAAAACAATTAGAAACGGGACAGTTTTATACGCATGAAGAGGCAAAGGGAATCATGAAAGAATGGCTAAAATAAAGTGGTCTAAAGATTCACTTGAAGACTTAAAAGAAATCTGTAGGTTCATAGCGTTAGACTCACCATATTACGCTAACATGCTGAATGACAGAATTTTTGAGATGGTTGAACATCTGGAATTATTTCCAGAGATGGGTAGACATGTTCCAGAATCCGATGACCCTACAGTTAGAGAATTGCTTTATAAAAACTACAGAATTATATACCAGATTAAAGAAGGGCATTTAGAAATTATCACAGTCATTCATGGCAGCAGATTGTTAAAGTTAAAATCTTCGGATAACTGAACAGGGAGTAAAAACGGACAAACCTGCAAAAAACACTTCTAAAATCATGAAAATACTGTCCGCAGCGGTATGCGACAGAGGGCGTAAACCGGATATTTCTCATATAGCAGCAAGCCTCAATGTGCTATAATATTTCTCTGAAATGGGAAAAAATCCTGAAAAAACATCTGTTACAATGGACGATATAAAACCTCTCTGTCCGGTTTGCGGGAGAGAGCTTGATAAGGCTAAGGCTGCTGATCGTAGCGGATGGAATTGCAAATGCGGCGAGTTTATTCCCGAGAGGCTTATTATAAACCCTTTTGAAGGCTGCACCCACGGACTAAATTGCAACTGCGGAAGAGAAAGAAGGAAATGAAACGAACCACAACGAATGTCATTGCGAGAAGCGTTAGCGACGAAGCAATCTTTGAAGATGAGATTCCTTCGCTCTGCTCGGAATGACAGATTAGAGGTTTTTTGAAATGAAAAAAGGTTATTTCGGACAATACGGCGGAAGATTTGTTCCTGAGACATTGATGCCTGCGCTCATTGAGCTTGAACAGGCATATCTGAAATACAGGAAAGATAGAGCTTTTCAAAAAGAGCTTGCGCATCTCCAGAAAACATATATAGGAAGGCCGACTGCGCTATACTTTGCAAAGAGATTTACGGAATATCTCGGAGGAGCAAAGATATATTTAAAAAGAGAAGACCTCGCTCACACAGGCGCTCACAAGATAAACAATGCGCTGGGACAGGCGCTGCTTGCAAAAAGAATCGGCAAAAAGAGAATCATTGCTGAAACAGGAGCCGGTCAGCATGGAGTTGCAACTGCCACAGGTGCTGCGCTTATCGGCCTTGAGTGCGAGATATACATGGGCTCTGTTGATATGAAGAGGCAGGCTTTGAATGTGTTCAGGATGAGGCTCCTTGGAGCAAGGGTCATCGAGGTAGCTGTTGGTTCGCAGACCTTGAAAGATGCAATAAACGAATCCCTGAGAGACTGGACCACAAATGTAAGGACTACTCATTATGTTTTGGGCACGGTTTTCGGGCCGCATCCTTTCCCGTCAATGGTGAGGGATTTTCAGTCAATTATCGGAAAGGAAGCTAAAAAGCAGATTCTTCAGGCAGAGGGACGGCTGCCTGATTATCTGGTCGCATGCGTTGGCGGAGGAAGCAATGCAATGGGATTGTTCCATGAATTCCTTGACGATGATATAAAGATGATTGGAGTAGAGGCCGGAGGCAAGGGGATAGAAACAGGTGAGCACGCGGCAAGATTTGCCGGCGGCTCTGTAGGAGTATTTCAGGGATGCAAAACCTACCTTCTTCAGGACGATGACGGCAATGTGCTCGGAACTCACTCAGTCTCGGCAGGACTCGATTATGCAGCAGTAGGCCCCGAGCATCCTTTCCTCAAAGATATGGGAAGGGTTGAGTACACATATGCTACAGATGATGAGGCATTGGCTGCATTTGAACTGCTTTCAAGAAAAGAAGGGATAATCCCGGCTCTTGAATCTGCGCATGCAGTCGCAGAAGTAATAAAACTTGCGCCGAAACTCTCAAAGGATAAAATTATCATTGTAAATCTTTCGGGAAGGGGAGACAAAGACGTTCAGCACGTAGCGAATATCAAAGGGATAGAACTGTGAACAGAATTGAAAAGGTATTCAAAAAATTAAAGACTCAGAATAAAAAGGCATTTATCCCTTACATAATGGCAGGCGATCCTTCTATTGAGAAGACAAAAGAAATTGTCCTGATGTTTGAGGAATGCGGCGCAGACATTGTTGAGCTTGGCGTGCCTTTTACAGACCCTCTTGCAGACGGCCCGACAATTCAGAGGGCAGCGGAAAGGGCCTTGAAAAACGGGGTTACTTTAAAAAAAGTAATCGCCCTTGTAAAGGATTTAAGACAAAAAACAAAAATCCCTCTGGTATTGATGACATATTACAACCCTGTTTTTAAATACGGCGAAGAGAGATTTATTGCAGACGCAAAAGATGCAGGCGTTGACGGCGTTATAATCCCTGACCTTCCGCCTGATGAAGCAGGAGAGTTTATAAGGCTTGCTAAAAATGCAGCCCTTGCTTCAATATTCTTGCTTGCTCCGACATCAACAGACGAAAGAATAAAAAAGGTTGCAAGAGCATCAACGGGTTTTATATATTATGTTTCAATAACAGGCATTACCGGCGCTCAGCTTTTACTTGATGGCTCTATTGAAAAATCAATAACCGGCATCCGCAAGATTACGGATAAATCTATTGCCGTTGGATTCGGTGTTTCAACGCCTGATGAGGCTAAGGCAGTGGCAGGCGTCTCTGACGGGGTGATTATTGGAAGTGCGATAGTCAAAAAAGCGCAGGGGAACTTAAATGGTGAATTAAGGGATTTTCTTCTCACATTAAGAGAGGCAATCAAATGAACGAGGTCTCCGATAGAAAACTGGCGCAGCTTAATACCCTGATGGAACTGATATCTCTGGTAAATTCTACGCTTGATACGCATGAAGTGAGAAAACGGGCGATTGAAGCGGCAACGCGGCTTGTTAATGCGGAGGCAGGCAGTCTCATTCTGAAGGACAAGGAAAACGGCGAGCTTTTTTTTGAAGTGGCGCTTGGAGACAAGGGAGAGAAGGTAAAAGAGATCAGGCTTAAAAAAGGCGAAGGCATAGCCGGCTGGGTTGCTGAAAAGGGGAAGCCTGTCATAGTGCATGATGTTCAGTCAGACCCGAGGTTTTTCAGGGGCGCAGATGACAGAAGCGAATTCTTTACAAGAAACATGATATGTGTGCCCGTAAAAACAAAAGAGGAGATTCTCGGAGTGCTTCAGACAATAAACAAAAAAGCGGGGAGTTTTGATAATGAGGACATGGAGATACTGTGCGCGCTTGCAAATCAGGTGGCGGTTGCGATAGAAAATGCAAATCTGTATCAGGAACTTAAGGATACCTTTTACGGGACAGCCCAGGCGCTTGCAGAGACCATTGAAAAAAGAGACCCTTACACAGGAGGCCACACGAAAAGGGTTATGAACTACAGCCTTGCCATAGGGCGCATGCTCGGGCTTAACAGGACAGAGCTTGAAAAGTTAAAGCTTTCTGCTATACTCCATGACATCGGGAAGATAGGGGTAAGAGACAACGTTCTTCTAAAAGACGGCAAGCTTGAAGCTGGAGAAATTGAGGCAATGAATCTGCATCCCAAATACGGTTCAGAGATACTCAGCCATATTAAGCAACTGAAAGATGTTATCCCCGGGATGAGGGGACACCATGAGAAATATGATGGGACAGGATACCCTGACGGACTAAAAGATAACGAGATACCCTTAGCAGCGCGGATTATTGCGGTTGCCGACACATTTGATGCCATGACAACTGACAGGCCGTACAGAAAAGCGCGCACCGCAGATGATGCGGTTGACGAATTAAAAAAACATGCGGGCAGACAGTTTGACCCGTTAGTGGTAGATGCATTTTTAAAAGCGTGGAGAGAAATGGAGTTTGTGTTATGAAAGTAGAAGTTCTCGGATGTTCAGGAGCAGAATTTCATGGGTTTAACCCTCCGGGTTTCTTGATTGACGGGAAAATATTGCTTGATGCCGGGACCATCGGCGCTTCCCTCTCTGAGAATGCCCAGTGGAAGATACGGCATATTGTAGTTTCACACGCGCACCTTGACCATATAAGAGGAATCCCTTTCCTTGCAGATAACATAATTATAAAAAACAAGAGGCACAATGTTACAGTGATAGGGATTGCGCAGGTGTTGAAGTCTCTGAAAAATAATCTCTTAAATAATAAGATCTGGCCTGATTTCACAATGATACCAAATGTTGAAAAGGCTGTAATAAAGTTTTTAGAGGTGAAGCCCGGCAAGCAGATAGAAATTAACGGCTATAAAATTACCGCATACAGAGTCAACCATTCGGTTCCTGCAGTTGGTTATATAATTGAAGACAGAAGAAGCAAAAGACTCCTTTATACAGGTGATACAGGGCCGACACATGCTATCTGGAAGGAAGCAGGCAGAGCAAAGATAGACCGTGCCATAATAGAAGTCTCTTTTCCAAACAAAATGGAGGCTCTGGCTGTTGAGACAGGGCATTTAACTCCAAAGCTTCTCAAGAAAGAGTTGGATAAGATACAGATACCTCCTGACAAAATACTGATAACACATCCCAAACCGCAGCATCTCAAAACCATAAGGTCCGAGATTAAGAAGCTCGGAATTCCCAATATCAGACTGCTTAAAGACGGCGAGGTTATAAATATCTAATGTGGTTTAAAAAATTAAAAGAATCGAAACTGCAGAAAAAGGTAAAGATTCCTGAAGGCCTCTGGGTAAAGTGCGATAACTGCAAAGAGATTGTTTACAAAAAAGAGATAGACAAGAATCTTAAAGTCTGTCCGAAGTGTGATTACCATTTCAGAATAAGCGCTAAAGAAAGAATTGAGCTTCTTGCGGACGCAGGAAGTTTTGCAGAGTTTGACGCAGATATGTGTTCAGGAGATCCGCTGAACTTTAAAGATTCTCTTCCTTACCCTGAAAGGCTACAGGCAAACCGGAACAAGAGCAGTCTTTCTGAAGCTGTTGTCTCAGGTGAGGCAGTGATAAACGGTTTTCCTGTCGTCATTACCGTGATGGATTTTTCGTTCATGGGCGGAAGCATGGGTTCTGTTGTCGGAGAAAAAATTACAAGGGCTGCAGAAACAGCTCTTGAAAAAAGAACGCCGTTAATAAGCATTGCATCATCAGGCGGCGCAAGGATGCAGGAAGGGATATTCTCCCTTATGCAGATGGCAAAGGTTTCTGCGGCAATAGGAAGGCTCAAAGATAACGGCATTCCGTATATCTCTGTCCTTGCCGACCCGACATTCGGCGGAGTTGCCGCAAGTTTTGCCACAATCGGAGACGTAATAATCGCTGAACCGAGAAGCCTTATAGGGTTTGCAGGCCCCCGCGTCATAGAGCAGACAATGAAACAGCAGCTCCCTGATAATTTTCAGAGGGCAGAGTTCCTTCTTGAACACGGGTTAATAGATATGGTTGTCAGCAGAGAAGATATGAAAAAGACTCTCGCCAAGCTCATAGAATTCCTTTCGTAAGAAATTTGCTTCTCGCACCCGCCGCTGCGTTTATTTTGTCCTTGTAATTCTCCGAAAATTTGTCTTATACTGCTTTTTATGAGAGACAATAGCATCCTTAATAAAAATATGGGAAGTGTCCCCCCTTTTTTATCATAGACGACACGACAGGGAAGAAATCTACTTTTTCATTCTATTTAGGAGGTGGAGTTATGACTCCTGGAGGATCTTTTGCAGTAACAAGATCAAAGCAATGCCCATCAAGTGAATGGAATGCTGGGTTGCAATTTCAGAATATAGCCGCTGGACAGGTCGGGTATAGTTTTAAAGATAAAATCTGGTTTCTTGAATACGGACTTGGAAGCAGAGGTGCAGCACTTACTGGTTATTATTTATTTGGACCTTACTATTTGGATATAAAATGATAAACAAGAAAGACTTATTTGAAGCAATGTTTAGTATAGCATTGGGGCTTTATGCTCTTATTTTTTTAAAGTGGCATATCAAAAGTTCTGTAAGTTTCCAGAAAAAACTTTTTGGTCTTGATGTGAACTCTCTATATTTTAAGATTGCATATCCAATTGCTGGGATATTTTTTATTGTTTTTGGAATTCTATTATTGTTTGGATACGTTAAACTTGGGAAGTAAATAGAAAAACAGAAAAGGTAACGGTTCTAATTAATGAAAAATCTGATGATAAATCGCAGTAAAATTCTCAGTTATCTTCTGCTACAGAGGCTTATTGGAACAGAAAAGGGGACACCACATTTTATCCTCTCAATCAGCAAACGGTTATGCCGACAGATTTTCAGGCATCCCCTATCCCCTTTTCTTTTCCCAAAAACAATTCCTTTATGCTAAAATTATATTGAAAGGAATTAGTGTCATGCTTAAAGCTGAGAAAATAAAAAAAGAGATAGATTTCCTGCCAACGGCTATGCTGGATGACGTGGAGAAGTTCATCAAGGGACTTAAGACACGCAAGAAAAATGGCAAAAGAAAATCCTCTCTTCTGGCTGAGCTGGCTGATATAGCTGCTAATATAGATTTACCAAGGGATTTCTCAAAACACCACGACCATTATCTTTACGGCCTCCCCAAAAAATGAGCGGCATCTTTCTCGACACCGGCTATTTGATAGCGCTGCTCAATACAAAAGATAACATGCATAAAGCCGCTGTAGAGGCAGCAGAAAAATATCATGGCCCTTTTCTAACCACACAGCTTATTCTTATTGAACTCGCAAACAGCCTTTGCCTTCCGCTTCAAAAACCGCTTGCAATAAGGATGATAGATAAAATACAGGCCGACCCCCTAACCACGGTTATCCCTGTTACTTTTGACAGATTTGAAAAAGCCCTGTCACTCTATAAAAAGCGTACGGACAAGTCATGGGGCATGATAGACTGCCTTTCATTCATTGCGATGGACGAATTCGGAGTGAAACAGGCGCTTACTTTTGATGAGCATTTCAGACAGGCTGGTTATAAGGTCCCTTTGTTATAGATTCCTGCTATTTTCTATTCCCTGTCCCCATTCTCGCTGAGAAGCGGAAATAGGGACGGTTGTTCTCGCTCACCAATTCGGTCCATGACTCGCCGAGGAGAGTAACTTTTTCAAGTTTATCAAACGGTGATTTGCCCCCCGATTTTAATCGCACTATACTCTGCTCAGCCTTAACCTGACAGGTTTTTTACCTTCCTTCTTATGTTCTAATTCTAAAAGAGTTTTCCTCTTCTTACTTTTATCTCATTTAATGTAAAATATTGCACTTATGGGTTATACTGCTGCTGTCAATTATCTCTACGGGCTTCAGAAACACGGCATCAAGCTGGGGCTTGACAACACCGTGAGACTGCTTTCTCTGCTTGGCAATCCGCAGGAAAAATTTCACTCTATACATGTTGCAGGCACGAACGGAAAAGGCTCTACATCAGCAATGATAGCTTCAATACTCCAGACAGCGGGATTTAAAACGGGATTGTTCACATCCCCGCATCTTGTAAGTTTCACAGAGAGAATCAGGGTCAATAATGAAGAGATTACCGAATCGGATGTGGTCAGCCTTGCAGAGGAAATAAGATTCAAGATTCAAGATTCAAGATTCAAGATGACTCCAACCTTTTTTGAGTTTATAACTGCAATGGGGCTGCTCTATTTTAAAAGGAAAAACATTGACTGGGCAGTGGTTGAGACAGGAATGGGCGGACGGCTTGATGCAACAAATGTTCTGCTGCCTGAGGCAGCTGTTATAACAAGTATCAATTATGACCACAGTGAATTTCTTGGCAATACCATCTCAGCGATTGCAGAAGAGAAGGCAGGGATAATAAAGGATGGAGTTCCTGTTATCACTTCAGCACAGGAGCCGTCTGTAATGGATGCAATCAAAAAGAAGACGGAAGAAAAGAATGCCGGTCTTTTTATTTATGGAAGGGATTTTTCAGCGGCAATAAAGGCAGAGGATACAAGTGGAAGTGTTTTTAATTATAATGGCGGTAATAATTTCGAGGATTTGGCTATATCACTCCCGGGCAGACACCAGGTATTGAATGCGGCTCTTGCACTAAAAACAATTGAGGTCATCTCTCAGAAGCCACTGCCTAACACCTCTCGTTTAAACCCTGATACAATCAGGGCAGGACTTGGAAATATAAAATGGCAGGGCAGGCTTGAATTCGTCTCAAAGGAGCCTCCGATTTTGATTGACGGGGCGCATAACCCTTCAGCTGCGAAAATTCTTGCCGATTCGCTTAAGGAAATTTTTTTCAAGAAATACAGGAGAATAATATTGGTTGCAGGCGTCATGTCTGATAAAGACATAAGAGGGATAATGGCGCCGCTTCTGCCCCTTGCCGCTGAAATTATATTGACAGCGCCAGCTTATGAGAGGGCAGCCTCGCCTGATGTTCTATATGGGCATGCCATATCCCTCGGATTTTCTTGCAGGAAAACATACTGCGTTGCTGATGCCCTAACTATGGCCCGTGAGCTTTACAGAGAAGGCGACCTGATTGTCATCACAGGCTCGTTTTACACTATAGGCGAAGCAAAGGAGATGCTTTGTGGAAGAGGCATTCTCGCGGGTCTGAGGGAAACGATATGAAAAGGCAGTCAACAGAGCAACAGAGCAGTAGAGCAGCAGAGCAGCAGATAAAGAATTTTTCCTTAATTCAGTCTACTGGTCTACTGGTCTACTGGTCTACTGGTCTAAAACTACTGCGCTACTGCGCTACTGCTCTTATTTTCCTGTTTACTGTCTGCTGTCTGTTGTCTGCTGTTTACTGTTTTGCGGAAGAGCCTCCGACATTCATAACATCAGATTCTTTAAAGTATGAAAAAAGCACATCAATGTATACGGCAAAAGGCTCTGTGCTTGTTGAACAAGGCGAGACAATAATGATTGCAAATGAGATGAAGTATGACGAGAAGACATCAAATGTCTTTCCTGAAGGCAATGTCGTATACGACAGTCCTGATATACTCCTCAAAGCAGAAAAGGCAGAAATCAATCTTAATACAAAAAAAGGCACTTTTTATAATGCAGAGATTTTCTCAAAAAAAGAAAAGTTCCGCGTCTCAGGCACAGAGATAGAAAAGAGAGGAGAAAAGGAATATTTCATTAAAAAAGCAGTAATAACAACATGCGAAAATCCTTCGCCTGAGTGGTGTATCAAAGGCAGGACTGCTGACATAATTATCGGAGACCGCTTCAAGGCGCGTGATGCCACTTTTCATATAAAAGACTTCCCTTTTTTATATACTCCTTATCTCTGGGCGCCTGCACTTACCGAAAGAAAAACAGGGCTTCTCACTCCTGTATTCGGCTATTCACAGTCAAAAGGATTCTATTACAGGCAGCCGTTTTTCTGGGCGATAGATGAAGACAAGGATGCAACATTTATTGTTGACTGGCATACAAAGGCAGGCTTGGGAGAAGGGGCCGAATACAGATATGTAGCGCCGGGAGATGTGGAGGGCATGCACTGGCTTTATCATTTCCACGACAAAAAGGCAGAACTGGATTTTTATGAATTGAAGTCTTCCCATGCAAAAAGGAGCAAGGACGGTTTTTCAGGATACTGGAATGTTAATCTGTTAAATGAAAAAAATTTTTACAGGGAATTCAGCTTGCACCGCGATGAAAGGGTAAACAGATTTCTTGAATCAACCGGCGAACTGACGCTTCCTTCGGACAACTCACGCTTTTACCTCATGTCACAGTATATTATTGACCTTAAAGACGGGAGTCATAATTCAGCCGTAGCTCAGAGACTGCCTGAATTAGGGTATGTTGTTAACCCGTCCAGCGCAGGCCCTTTGGTTTTCTCAATGACATCGGCTGCGTCAAACTTTGCAAGGGACAAAGGCGTATCAGGACAGCGTCTTGACATTTATCCCAAGCTTTCCCATTCCTTTGGCGACAAGGTTATTATATTCCAGAATCTCGGGCTGAGAGAAACAGTATATTCCTTACAGGACAATGCCGCTGAGGGATTTAAGAGTTCAGTGCACAGGGATATGTTTGATTACAATATCACAGCGTCCGGCAGGTTAATAAAAAAATATAACGATGAATTAACCCACGGCATTGAACCTTCTCTGGGATATACGTTTGTGCCATGGATCAAAAAAGAGAAGGTTAATGTTCCGCTGTTTGATTCCACAGAACTTTATTCAAGGCAGTCATCAATAGGCCTTTCTGTTGTAAACCGGCTCCTGGATAAAAAAGGCGAGTTTCTTACCGTAAGCGTGTCGGAATCATATAATACCTATGAACGGGACGTTCCACTTTCTCCGTTAAGTGTGTCAGCATCTGTTCCGAGGCCTTTCCCTGTAACTGCTGACGCCTCTTATAATCACTATAACGACCGTATTGAGACTCTAAACTCAAGCGTATCCATCCCTATAAAGAAGTTTTCATTTTCTTTTGGTGAGAGATTCAACCAGCCCAATAAAACTATGTTTTATGATATAGGGGTGAGTTATGCTCACTCTAAAAACTTGTCTGCAGAGGTTAAAGTTTGGTATGATGCTAAAGGAGCAGGGATGAGGGATTCTTCGTTCACCATGAAATACCAGCAGCAGTGCTGGGGAATGAAAATGCTTATTGACAGAAAACCTCGAGATGAAATAAACAACAAGCCAAGCGAGCTTAAAGTGCTTGTGACATTTGATTTGCTCGGGCTTGGCTCGTATTCAGCGGGGAAATAGACATGGTGCTGAGAAAAAAATATTTAGGAGAACTTCTGATAGAAGCCGGAGTCATAACTGCTGAGCAGCGTGACAGGGCCATGCAGGAGCAGAAAAGGCTTGGCAAAAGGCTGGGAGAAACACTTGTCAGCCTCGGGGTTATTACAGAAGAAGTTATGGCGAAGGCGCTCAGCGCACAGATGGGACTGCCGTTTAAAGAACTGCGGTCTATGTCTGTAGCTCAGGGAGTCTTAGATTTGGTGCCGGAGTCTCTTGCGCGGAAACACCGGGCGCTGCCTCTTGAGATTAATAACGGAAGGCTTACTATTGCAATGTCTGACCCGCTCAATGTCTTTGCGATAGATGAGATAAAACGGGCAACAAGGATGCCTGTGGACACAGTAGTTATAACAGAATCTGATCTTCTCAGGGTGCTGGACCAATATTATACCAGAGGAGAGATGGATGAGGTTGTTAAGGCTGCGGATGTTTACTATCCTGAAAAGGAAAAGGTTGTTGCTGCAGCAGAGGCGATGGTTGAAGACACCCCAATTGTGAAGCTCGTCAATACAGTGGTTACACAGGCTGTAAAGGACAGGGCCAGCGACATACACATAGAACCCTACGAGGATTCCATCCGTGTCAGATTCAGGATTGACGGAAAGCTGCATGATATTATGAAACCTCCCAAGCACCTTCATTCGGGCATTGTCTCAAGGATAAAGATACTTTCCGGAATGGATATAGCGGAAAAGAGAATACCTCAGGATGGAAGATTTCCTATAAATGTTGAGGGCAGACAGTTTGATATAAGGGCGTCAACTCTGCCGACGCATCACGGCGAAAAAATGGTGCTGAGACTGCTTGAAAAAACATCAGGGCTTCCTCAACTCATGCTGAGCCAGCTTGGCTTCACGAAAAATGTGCTTGATTCATATGAAAAGCTGATCAGCATGCCTTACGGGTTTGTACTCTCAACCGGGCCCACGGGCTGCGGCAAGACAACAACGATGTATTCGTCTCTGCGCAAGATAAGCGCTGCAGAGAAAAACATAGTGACAATAGAGGATCCCATAGAATATAACCTGCCTAATATAAATCAGGTGCAGGTTAATCCAAAGGCAGGGCTGACATTCTCATCAGGGTTGAGGTCAGTTCTCAGGCAGGACCCGGATGTAATAATGGTCGGTGAGATAAGGGATACTGAAACAGCGTCAATAGCAACACATGCAGCTCTTACAGGGCATCTTGTTCTCAGCACCCTTCATACAAATGAAGCGGTCGGGGCCATAGCCCGTCTGATAGATATGGGAATCGAACCATTCCTTATAACGTCTTCTCTTGTCGGAGTTTTAGGCCAAAGGCTTATTGTAAAGATATGCCCTTACTGCAAAGAAAGCTATACCGCTGACGAAGATATGTTAAGGCGGGTAGGAATTAAAGGAAAGGTGCTCATGCACGGCAAGGGATGCAGTAAGTGCCGTTTCACAGGATATCTCGGGAGGGAAGGATTATTTGAATTCCTTCTGGTTACAGAGGGGATAAAGAAGCTGATAATAGATAAGGCTCCTGCAAGCGAAATAAAGGCACAGGCGATAAAGGAAGGCTTTACAACTATGAGGCAGGAAGGTCTTATGAAAGCAGCGGAGGGTATTACGACGATTGAAGAAGTAATGAGAGTGACGCAGGAGGCAGAATAAGAAGTTAAAAGTTAGAAGTTAGGAGTTGAAAATTAAGAATCAGCAACTTTTAACTTTACACTTTTAACTTTTAACTCAAAAATCTGCAAAACAGATTTTTGCTGGGGTGATATGCCAACGTATAGCTATAAAGTAAGGAATCAAACAGGAGAGATTATAAGCGGTGTTATTGACGCTCCTACGACTGATGCGGTTGCAGAGCAGCTTTTTTCCAAAGGATATACTCCTGTAAAAATAGAAGCGGAAGAAGAGACTAAATCTCCAATTGAGAAGGGATGGCAGATTTTTGACAGGGTAAAGGATGAAGACCTCATAGTGTTCAGCCGGCAACTTGCAACGCTTATTACAGCAGGCATATCTTTTATCAGAAGCATGGACACACTCGCGGAACAGACTAAAAGCAGAAAGCTCCGCAAGATAATAGAAGAAATAAGAAGAGAGGTAGCGAGGGGAAGTTCTTTTTCTGATGCTCTGGCAAAATTCCCGAAAGTATTCTCTCCGCTTTATATCAGCATGGTAAGGGTAGGCGAAGAGGCTGGAGTGCTTGACGACATCCTTAACAGACTGTCATCTTTGCTGGAACATGATGCGACAACGAGAGCGCGTGTAAAGGCGGCAACAAGATACCCCGTCATAGTTATAATAAGCATGATAATCGCCTTTTTTGTGCTCACAACATTTGTGGTCCCTAAATTTGCTTCGTTATATCAATCTGCAAAAGTAGAGCTTCCCCTCCCGACACGGGTGCTTATATTCCTGAATAAAGCAATCAGGACATACTGGCCGCTTTTGATAGCCGCTGTAGCAGGCGTTATTTTTGCGTTTAGAGGGTACATAAGGACTCCGTCCGGCAGATGGAACTTGGACAAGCTTAAGCTCAGGGTTCCGATAATCGGGTCTGTTGTTGAGAAAACTGTTATGTCAAGGTTTGCAAGGATATTTTCTACGCTTTACAGCAGCGGCATTCCAATGCTCCATGCGCTTGACATAGTTGCAGGCACACTCGGGAATATCATCATTGCAAGGGCGGTTGAGGTGATAAAAGAGAGCGTGCGTGAAGGAAAAGGGCTGGCTGTGCCGATGGCAAGCACAATGGTTTTTCCGCCGATGGTTACGCAGATGGTTGCTGTTGGCGAAGAAACAGGAGCGCTTGATGATATGCTTACAAAGGTAGCAGACTATTACGACCTTGAGGTTGAATATGCAATTAAAAACCTTTCAATAACACTTGAACCGGTTCTGCTGGTCTTTCTTGCCGGCGGGATACTCTTTCTTGCGCTGGGGATATTCCTTCCAATATGGGACATGATGAAAGTTATGAAAAGATAATAGCAGCCTTTTTAAAAAGGCGGTTCTATCTCGGACTCTTTGTATTCCTACCCCTGTTTTTTTCTGTTTTTGCAGTGGCTGCGCCGCTGATTTTATTGGCAAGATTCAGGGCTGTTTTTAAGCGCAGTGTTATTGATTCGGCAGAGCTTATCTCCATTTATAATTTTGCGGAACAATGGACTTACATCCTGGCTGTAACGGCATTTGTGACGGGCCTGATTGTTGCGTACGCGCTTGTAAGGCCTGCAAGAAAATTATTAAGCGAAGGCGGGGAAGGCAAGAATATAGAGGAATTCAGTTCGCTCGGCAAGGAGTTTACAAGAATAGCTGCATCCCTCAGTAAGTATACTTCACTGATTGAAAGCACAACAGGAGGAGTAATGACAGCTGATAAAATCGGAGCAATAACAATGGTGAACCCGTATGCCTGCTATATGCTCGGCAGTAAGGAAACTGACCTGCTCGGCAAAGATATCGGAACCTTATTGAATATAACAAGGGATTTGCAAATAGTTCTGCAGGGAAAGACTGCGGCCTCTGAACTGAATATAACAATAAATGGGGAAGGCAGGACCATTGGTTATACGCTTTCACCAATAAAAGGCAGATATGGCATAGACGGAGCAGTGCTCAATTTTATGGATACCACAAAGATAAAAGAGATGCACCGTGAGATGCAAAAAACTGAAAAACTGGCGAGTATCGGAACGCTGGCAATGGAGGTAGCGCACGAAATTAGAAATCCCCTTGCGTCCATAAAGGGACTTGTGCAGCTTATCGGAGAGGACATAAATGACAACGAACAGAAGAAACTTTATATCAATACAATACTCAAAGAAACAGACCGGCTGAACAGGGTGGTAGACACCATTTTTGAAAAAAAGACTGCCGCGGCCGAAGAGGATAGTCTCAGGGATGTAATTCACAGGGCTGTGCTTTTATGCAGTCAGGCTGCAAAGGATAAGGCTGTAAGTATAAAGGAAGACTACGATAAGGCTGTAGATAAAATGCAGGTTGGAGATGAGAGGTTTTTCCATGCGCTTTATAATATAGTCCTGAATGCCTATGAGGCAGTTGGAAAAAACGGAGAGATAGTAATAAAAACAAAGATTACTGACGACTGGGCTGAGATAGATGTAAGCAGCGAGTCAGAAATTAGCGGCGGAATGGATGCAGATACAATATTTGAGGCGGATGTTACAACCAAGGGTAAAGGACGCGGAATGGGATTGAAAATTGCGAGGGATGCAATAAAGAGCATTGGAGGCGATATAACCGTAGAGACATCGGAAGGCAAAACAAAGTTTGTTATAAGTCTGCCGTCAACCGCATACAATAATAACGCTTAAGGATGAAACGTAAATAGCATTGCAGGTTTCAGGGCTTGAATTTATAACCGTCTTCTGAAGAGGACAAAAAACCTTTCTTTGATTTTTTCGCAGAAATTCCGTTTGGTCCACTGTTCCAGCTCTATTCTTGCAGAGTTTTTAATGTCTTCCTCAAATACGTCTATCATCTTTTGCCCGAATTTTTTGTCAAGTATTCCGACATTCCCCTCATCATTTCTTCTCAGTGACTGAAAATCGAGATTTGCAGAACCTATAATGCTCCAGCAGCCGTCAAACACAGCAGTCTTCGCATGGAGTATCCTGCCTTTATAGTTGTAAATCTGCACACCGGCTTTCAGCAGTTCTGTGAATGACGCCCTTCCTGCATAATCCGCAGCCAGCACATCGCTTTTTAGCGGCAAGAGCAGCCTGACTATGGCTCCCCTTTTAACCGCTTCCGACAGCATCTCAATCATTCTTCTGCCCGGAGTAAAATAGGCTGTAGTGAGGAATATGCTCTTTCTTGCATGATTAATGCTGTAATATAAAAGCCTCCTCAGCCTTCTCCTCCCTCGTGATGAACTTGCAAATATAGGCAGCACAGGCAGAGCACCAGAGTTGAGAGTTGAGAGTTGAGAGTTAAGAGTTTTTAATTCTGACTCTTTATTTTTAACTTTTAACTCTAAACTTTTAACTGCTGTCTCTATCGGTTTTCCGCCCCAGAGCAGCCAGCTTTTCTTAAACTCACTTAGCAGTGTCCAGGCTATCAGGCCCTCAAGCAGTATGCCTGTATCTCTCCACGCTTCTTTATGCCTTTTGAAATAATATCCCCTGTATTCATTTGCGATGTTCAACCCTCCTATGAATGCCTTTTCCCCGTCTATCAAAATAAGTTTTTTATGGTCGCGGCGGGCATAATGCAATGGGGCAGTCCACCTGAAAGGGTAAGAGGCCCTGACATTTATCCCCGCTTTTCTTAATTCTGCCCAGAATTTCCGCGGTGTTCCGAAAGAGCCGAAGTGGTCATAAAGTATGTATATGCAGACTCCTTCCGCGGCTTTCTTTTTCAGCAGTTCTGCCAATTCAATGCCTGTTTCATCATTGCGGAATATGTAGAATTCAAGGCAGACGAATCTTTCTGCGCCTGCAATGGAATCAAATATAGCTTTAAACAGTTCCCCGTTCTTCCACAGAAGGCGGACGCTGTTACCGCCTGTAAAACTGCCGCCATATAATTTTTCTATTTCGGGTATTTCAAAGGCTGTTCTTATATCTCCGCTGTCATGCATGATAAAATCATTGCCTAAACAATATTTTCTGTCAACTGTTTGTATGTGCTAAAATATTCACATGCAACATAATGTTAAAGAGCTTTAGATGTCATTCAACCCTAACGAACATAGGATATTAATCGCAGATGACGATGCCAGCATCCGGTTTTTCCTCGGTGAACTCCTCGGGAAAGAAGGTTTTGAGTTTGATTTTGCCGGGACAGGCGCCGATGCGCTTGAGTGCCTGAAAAAAAATACTTACAGCCTTGTGCTTCTTGATGAAAAGATGCCTAACATGAGCGGCATCGAAGTTCTGCGTCACATAAAAGCAGAAGGTTATCCTATGCCGGTGATAATGATAACTGCATACGGTTCAAAAGAGCTTGCAATGAGGGCCATAAGAGACGGGGCTTATGATTTCTTCACCAAGCCTGTTGATATAGGGATAGTAAGAACTGTCATAAACAGGGCTATAGAAAAATATGAGTTGCAGAGAGAACTTGAAACCATCAAGACTGAAAATCTTAAAGGCATACTCAGAGATGAAATCATAGCCGAGAGCGAGGAGATGAAGCAGGCAGTTAAACTTGCAATGAAAGTTGCGGCAACAGACGTCACAGCGCTGATAACAGGCGAAAGCGGCTCAGGCAAGGAACTTATCGCCAAGGCCATCCATAAGCTGAGCGATAGAAAGGATAATCCTTTTGTAAGTGTAAACTGTGCGGCAATCCCTGAAACACTGCTTGAATCAGAACTGTTCGGCTATGAAAAAGGCGCTTTTACAGGCGCATCAAAGCAGCATGCCGGCAAATTCGAAAGGGCGTCTAAAGGCAGTATCTTTCTTGATGAGATTGGCGACCTCTCTCCGGGGCTTCAGGCAAAACTGCTGAGGGTTCTGCAGAATAAAGAGATAGAGAGGCTCGGCGGCACAAGAACCATTAAAGTTGATATGAGATTGATATCAGCAACGAATAAGAACCTTGACAGCGCTATCAGGGACGGCAGTTTTCGCGAAGACCTTCTCTACAGGGTAAGGGTCTTTGAGATTCACGTCCCTCCGCTCAGAGAAAGGATAAAGGATATTCCTTTGCTGTCAGATTACTTTGTGAAAAAGTACAGCAGAACAATGGGCAGGAATGTTAAAGGCATCTCTGCATCTGCCATAAAGTTCTTTCTAAGCTATAGCTGGCCCGGGAATGTGAGAGAAATGGAGAACCTCATCCAGCGTGCGATAATTCTTGAAGACACGGATACAGTCAGGGAAGAAACAGTAAAAAGGCTTATATTTCCAGAAGGCATATGGCAAGCACAAGGGTCAGTCAGTAAAAATACAGGCAGGGAAGATACAGCCAAGGTAGGAAATGGCGCTTCAGGGGTGAAAGACAGGATAGAGGCGATTAAGTCAGAAGAGGAGAGAAAACTGATAATAGATGCTCTTACAGAAGCAAGATGGAAAAGGATGGAGGCGGCAGCCCGCCTCGGCATCAGCAGGAAAAGCCTTTTTAATAAGATGAAAAAATACGGATTGATGAAATAAAAGCAGAAGGAAGTTTTCTGTATTAAGTCTCAAATAATCCGCTCAGAATTTTTGTCCTTTCTTCGATATGCTTTGTAATGTTATCCTGCTCTGCCTTAAGCCTGTGGAGTTCATCAGCGATGTTAAGGGCTGCCAGAATAGACGCCTTAAGCGGAGCAACATTCGGCGCAGTGTTGTAAACCTCTTTTATCTTTGCATCTACAAAGGCTGCTATTTTTTGTATATGTTCCTCAGGGGCATCGCCCTTTACCGTATATTTCTGGCCGAGGATATAAACGTCTATGCTGCTCATGCTACACGACCTCTAAGGTGTCGAGTTCATTTAGCAGTCCTTCAACCTGACTCTTTATAGCGGTCTTTTCGGTTTGCAGTTTTTCTATCTCATGGTCTTTATCAGAGAGCTTTGCCTCAAGTTCTTTTATCCTGAGTTCAAAAGCCGCTTTTTCTTCCTTCAATGTCTTCACTTTCTCTATTGCACCCACTATCTTGTCTTCAAGATTTTTCAGCCTGTCCAATGGCGTAACCTCCTTTTTATTGTTGATTCCCTTTCCCCCGCCCTTTTTTACCGGCGGAGCATCATCAAACAGAGTCCTGTTTTGTTTCATGATGTTTAAGATACCAAGATGCTGTGGTGTATTGCAAGTATCATCAAAGACCGAAAAATAGAGATAGAACTATAAACGCTTTGAATTACCTGTCATTGCGAGAACCCGAAGGGTTCGTGGCAATCTCATTGCAAAAGGCGGGATTGCGGAGCCTGTTCCGAACGAAGTGAGGAATCTTGCTCCGAGTTTGCTTCGGCTTCGCCTCGCAACTTCACTCGCAATGACAACTTTCTATCTCTATTTTTCGGAAAGAATTTCCGGGGCGCTTTTTTCGCCGGTATATTTATAATACTCAAAATAAGTTGTAATAATGCGCTTGGTATAGTTTTTAGTCTCCTCGTAAGGAATATCCTCGATAAATTCGTCAAGTGATTTATAGTTGCCTGCCTTCTGCCATCTCCTCACAACGTCCTCTCCTGCGTTATAAGCTGCGATAGCCGGGGGCAGCGAGCCGAACTCTTTTAACAGTGAAGTTATGTAATATGAACCGAGACTTATGTTTGCCTTTATGTCAAATATATTCTCCTGCGATTTTATGTTCAGATTCACCTTTTTGTCTATGGCATAGGCTGTCTGCGGCATCAGCTGCATGAGCCCGAGCGCACCTGCTTGTGAGCGCGCCTGCGTGTCAAAACGGCTCTCCTCTCTCATGATGGAAAGAATAATAAATGGGTCAATGCTATATTTTTCAGATACATTCCTTACAATATGCCAATGGGCAAGAGGATACAAAATATTGTGCGCAACTTCTCTGGACGGCAGCCGTGAGAGCAGGGTTAATGCCTCCCTGTATTCCCCGCATTCCTGCAATTTGAAGGAAACAGATATGAGTTCATCGGGATTCGTAGTTTTTCTGGCTATAGCGGACAGTTCTGCTGCAGCCTCTTTTGTCATGCCGGCTTCAAGAAGTATTTCAATCCTCTCAGACTTGAAAGGTTTATATCCAGAGGGTTCGAGAGTCCTCTCTTCAGCGAGTCGCCCGAGGCGACGGGGGTTCTCAGTCCCATGACTTTTCTTTATCTGCGGAAGGATACTGTAAAAATCCTGTGTTTTAACCGCAAGCTGCCTGTAGATAGGGCCTGCATTTCCGCCTGTCCTTTCAAGAGACTGAGCCTTCCAGTATAGATATTTTGAGCTGCCATAACTGTCATAAAGATCTGTGAATACATCAAGGGCTTTCTGATAGCTGCCGGCGCGGTAATAGGTCCATGCGATGCCCCATTGAGCGCTTTCAATCTCGGGCGGATATTTCTCCTTTATTGCTTGATATAAATTCAGAGCTTCGTTAATTTCGCCGTTCCTTCTTTTATCCAATGCCACCAATATCAGAAGCGATCCGGTCCTTTTGTCATCCATCGAGGACAGTTTCTTGATGGCAGCTTCAAATCCGGTTTTGTCTCCTGCCCTGTAAAGCGCCTTTGCCTTCGGATAATGATCTCCTGCTTTTCCATACGCATCTGCCGATTCTTTATAGCGCTTTTGTTTGAATAACACATGGCCGAGTTTTTTAGTGATTTCAATCCTTCGCTGCCCGTCGTCTTTTGCCAGCGCCTCTCTCAATGCGGATTCTGCTTTTTTAAACTCCATCGCATTTGTTAGATTAGCCGCCTTTTCAATAATATCCTGCAGGGTAATATCAGAAGCTGTCAGTTCATTGAATGATATTTTTGATAACATCCCATCGCTGCTGAGATAGATGTTTTTAAAAACTGCCTTGGCCCTTTCTGTTTCCCCTTTATCCTTGAGATGCTGTGCAAACAGGAATTTTCTATCATGGTCTTCAGGATAATCCCTGACATAAGACTCAAGAATCTCTGTATTGTGAGGCATCTCTCCTGAAGAAATAAGATTTTTGATTTCCAGCCCCCGCGCCCTTTTACGCAATGGGGATGACGGATAATCTTCCAAAAGCTCTTTTATCCTTAAATTAGACTCACTGAGATTGCCTGATTCGCTGTATGCTTTTGACAGATAAAAAAGTATATAATCCCTGACAACAGGAAGTCTTTTGTATGCCTCGGAGAGGTTCTCGATGGCCCCGGCATATCTGCCGGCATCGAATGCGCTTTTGCCCTTTATGAAAAAAGGCTTCCCGTCTGTATCTTCACCTGAGGCAGAGTTGAAAATAACAAGCAATACAGCTAAAAACAGAAAGTTTTTCTTCACAATCTTCATAAGAATATCATAACCAAACACAGCCGTTTTCAGCAATAAAGGAAGGCAGCAGCAATAGAATATTTCAAGAGGCCTGTGGTATATTTTAGTATGATTAAAGACCTCAGGCTTCACGGAAATCTCGGACCTGTCGAATTTTTCGCATTTGTCGGTGGAGCGAGCGTTGAAAGCACTTACTTCTACGAAGAAACAGCTTCGAACATAAGATTCTTCTCAAAAGGCAACGAATTCACCATCTCCAGTAAAGGGGTGCACTACAAAGGCACAGGCGGAAGTTTCTGCGAATATATGTTCGGCGTTGAAAAAGCGCTCAAGGACATGATAAAGGGAGAGGTTTCAAACAGGCTGATTATGTTTGGAGCATTCCTTGATGAAAGCGAAAAGATTGTATTCACAAGCGATACTGAGGGAAACGAATCTTTTTACAGGCTTTTTCTGCAGGGCCATGCAGCGAAGAACTATTATTTTTTTGTATCTTCAGACCACAGGACAGAGCACAAAAAGAGGCAGGAACAGATATTGAGGTCTGCCGGCAAGTTTTTAAAAAGAACTGAATTTGTCGGCAGCGATAAGGATACCGAGCTGATGAATGATTTTATAAATGAACTCAGAGAAGAGAAATCAACTTTATTCATGTTTAAGATAATTCACAAGGAAAATGAGGAATTTTACAAGGCCTTTGAAAATTTCTACTCCGGCGAGAGAGCGCTGACTCCGCAGGAAGAACTTTACCTTGAAGACATAGTTGCAAGATACGGGATAGACAGCTATCAGCAGGAGAGGATGAAGATTGACATAATGTACAAGCATTCTGAAAACAGGCGCGTTGTTGACGAATACAGGGACATTCTACTGGGCAGCATCTCCAAGGAAAGCCTTGAACAGGCAGAGGTTGCGCGGCTGGGAAGGCTGAGGACGCTCAGCATCAGGAATAATATACCGAGCGTGCTTTTTGATACGCTTGACGAACTCCTGCTCGGGGGCAAGAAACTGCAGGACATGAAAGAATCTGATTATCTGAAAGAAGCAAGGTCTATACTTGAAAACCTGTTCTTTAAAGACCCATCGCTTAAAAAACACATAATAAATGAAGATATCGTGAGGCTGATAAAGGCAAAGCATAAGGCATATTCTCAGAGCGACATGGGCTTTGAACAGGTGCTTCTTGATGTAGGCAGGGCCTGCGATGAGATTGCGCGCGAGACGAATGATTTCAGTATCTTTGAAGAGTTCAGTTCCATACTTACATACTTTGACAGATACGATAATGTCCATGCATTGCTCAGCCAGACAGCTTTCATGGAAAATATGGATTTTGCAGAGGACTCTCTCAGGAGCCTCATCGGCAATAAGAATGAATTTGATAAACTTGACAAGGCGCTCTTTGATAGTGTGGTTATAAAAGAACTGTTTCAAAACAAATACATAACATCCTACGGCAGACGAAAGATTAATGCGATACTGAAAGGGATTGCAAAGATTTCCGACGGGGATGCGTCGCTGAGGGATGTAGTTGCCGAACTCAGGATGATCAGGGACGAAGAGAGGCTTTATCATCAGGTTCATTCGGCGCTCAAGGAAAGGATGCGGAGCTTCTATCCCAGGCTCAATACCAAAGAGGGCAGGGCTGAAATTAGAGAGGACATAGAAAGGGAACTTGCTGAAGAAGGTTTCGCGAGAAAGGTGCCGCATAAATTATTTGAAAAGACACTCTTGGACCTCAGAAAAGAATCATTCTATCTGAATCATCTCCTGCCGATAATCATAGAGAAGAAGGACATAAACCTGAGAGAAGACTTTCTCAAAAACAGCGGTCTTGACAGGTTTTACATCGAGACCATAGAAAAAGAATACTTTGATGATAAGGGGCTTGATGCCGCTGTGCTGGAACAGATAAGGGAAGGGAAAGAACTCTTGGAAGTTGAAAACTGACAAAGAAAGGAATGGGTGTCAATGATGAAACTTAATAAAGATATCCTTACTTTGATCGGCAATACGCCTCTGGTAAAGATTAACCGCTTATGCCAGGCGGATGATGCTGAGGTCTGGGCAAAACTTGAGGGCTGCAACATAGGCGGCTCCGTAAAGGACCGGATTGCCCTTTCAATGATAGAGTCAGCAGAGAAGAGCGGGATGCTTAAACCCGGAGGGACAATCATAGAGCCGACAAGCGGGAATACCGGAATAGGGCTTGCAGTGGTAGCGGCAGTAAAGGGATATAAACTAATCCTTACAATGCCTGAGACAATGTCAATGGAAAGAAGACAGCTGCTTCTGGCTTATGGCGCAGAACTTATCCTGACAGAAGGCAAAAAAGAAATGCTGGGAGCTGTTGAAAAGGCGGAGGAAATTTACAAGGCGAATCCTGGTTATTTTATGCCGCAGCAGTTTGAAAATCCTGCGAACCCTGAGATACACAGAAAGGCAACCGCTATAGAGATAATAGATGCCCTCGGCGCTGCGCCTGACGGTTTTGTTGCAGGCGTTGGCACAGGCGGCACGATAACAGGCGTTGGCGAGGCGCTAAGGAGCAAAAAACCTGATATATGGATAGCTGCTGTAGAGCCTGCAGCCTCCCCTGTTCTTTCAGGCGGGAATCCAGGAACTCATAAGATTGCAGGAATCGGAGCCGGCTTTTTCTCCGTGGTATTGAACACAAAGATATACAATGAAGTTATCCCTGTAACAGATTCGGATGCTGCAGAGACAGCGAGGCAATTATCTCTTAAAGAAGGGCTGCTCTGCGGCATATCATCAGGAGCGGCAATGTGGGGTGCATTAAGGGTTGCCAGAAAATTAGGAAAAGGGAAAAAGGTTGTAGTTATACTCCCTGACAGGGGGGAGCGTTATCTGAGCACAGGCCTTTTTGCATCGGAGACGCCGTAAGATACAGTTATCGTGCATTTTATCGCATCAAATGCCAGGAGTATTCGCTTTTCCTTTTCTGCCCTGTCTGGGGCCAGTTTTTTAAATTCAATTTTCTGAAGAAGTTCATAAAGTTCATTTCTTGAAGGAATCTTTGCAAGCCCTTCGCCAACAACATTGCCTGTTAGTGTATCAAGCACTATCGCATCCACCGCGTCCGTTACAACAGCAAATGGTATCTGATAAGAATCAAGCACGCGTGCGCATGCAACAGCCTGCCTTTCCCTTGAGACCAGCGCGCCTACAGAACATTTAATTAAGATAAGTCTTTTGCCGTCAATGCTTATGACAATGTCCGTTTTTGATTTACACCTTTCATTTCCAATCAAAACTTCAAATTCCATGTCTTTTTCTATCTCGGTTGCGGCATAGCCTTTTTTCTCAAGAAGGAATTTTTCTATATCCTGCCTCACCGCAGACAGTTCTGATTCAGCGGCATCAATCTCTTTTTTAATCAACGCCTCCATCGCCTCTTCTCTGTTTTCAAACCCATCCGGAAGTTTATATTTCATTTGTCCTCTTATAATTAATCTTCCCCAAATAGCTTATTCATAAGGAGGCTGTATCTGTTTTTAGGCAATATTAAACTATCTCTGTAAGACTGCAAGTGTTCGTTCAATATATTATGGCATTACAAGTTCTCAGGCGGGGCTATCCGCTCCACTTCGTAGAGACTTCAGCCCCTATTCTGACCGACCCGTGAATCTTGCCTCAATCCAGACACAGCCTCCATACACATGCCTGCCATAACTTGATTGAATCGCATTTTAATTCTTGTCGGCAATCCTTTTTGCCTTTTCAAACAACCCATCCATCTTCTTTGTATTTTCAGCAATCTCTTTAAGTACAGCGGATAATTCTTTATCCCCTGAGGCTGATGCCTTCTCCGCCCACTCAAGATATGTCTTTGCATGTTCTTCGTTGTGCTCTGACCAGTGTTCAAGAAGTTTTTTCAATTTATCCAGTTCTGTCATTTTGTGAATTACCTCCTCTGTAATCCCCCCATGCCCCCCTTTAGCAAAGGGGGGCATGGGGGGATTTGTTATGTCTAATTTTTCATCTAATACCATATGTTCGTGTCCATGCGTCCCGAAATGGCTGTGCTCATGGGCATACCAGCAGTGCCTGTGGACATGCCTGTGAATAAGGTTTGCCCTGAGAAGCATATCCGTATCCTCCATAACATCCCATGGGTTCCCCTCCGTCAGCAGCCTGTGGTCTTCTCCGATGACCACTGTCCTGTCGGATATGTCTTCAATTATACCAAGGTCATGTGTTGCCGTGACTATTGTTTTCCCTGCGTGCCGCAATTCATTTATCAAGTCCACAAACTCAACCTGACTTCTTGGGTCAAGCCCTGTTGTGGGCTCGTCAAGAAGAAGCACATCAGGATTAACGCTGAGACATGTGCCGAATGCCACCTTCCTCATCTCGCCGCCGCTCAAGTCCCACGGGCCCCTGTCTCTTAGGTGTTTGATATTGAGCAGTTCAAGCAGTTCCTCTGTCCATTTTTGTATCTCATTTTTTTCAAGCCCGAGCTGCAAAGGGCCAAAGCAGAGTTCATCCCATACACTCAGCAGAAAAAGCTGGGCCTGCGGGTTTTGAAACAGAAGAGATATCCGCTGTCTGAGTTCAGGCGGAAAAGTGCCCTTTATATCTCTGCCGAATATTTCAATATCGCCTGACTCAGGCGTCAGAAGGCCGTTGAGGAGATAAAGCAGTGTTGACTTGCCGGAGCCGTTAGTGCCTATTATTGTAAGGCTCTCGCCTTTTTTAACACTGAATGAAACCTCGTCCGCAGCTTTTTTGCCGTTTTTATAAGCGTATGATATTTTTTTTACATTAAAGGCTTCCAAAGCATCACCCCTATGATTGTTATTGAAAAAATAATCAATAAGATATCAGTTCTCGAAATATCCGAAGCTTTTAACCTTTCACTTTGAACTTCAAAATTATAACCATATCCCCTCGCCTCCATGGCCCGTTCAAGTTCAGCGCTCAACCTTATGCTCATTGAAAACAAAAGCCCTATTCTTGATGCAGTCCACTTCTGGCCAATCAGTGACGCGTGATGTCCGTCAGAGGCGGAGGCGGGTGACGAGATATTTCTTGCCCTGAAGCCCATAATGAACTCTTCAACTTTTCTTGTCAGGAAGAATATGTACCTGTAGCTTATTGAAACGATTGACTTGAATGCTCCGGGTATGAAGGATGAGACAGCCTTGATAAATCTATTCGGCGGCGTAGTGAGCGTAAGCAGAAAAACCAGTGAAACAGACGCTGTCACCCTGAGAAAAAGAGTCAGAGCGCTTAAAGCCCCCTGCTTTGTGACAGAGATGTGAGCGGGGATTGTTATCTGATAAAATGTGTGCGGTTTTTCAAATTCATGAAGTATCACCATCGGCTCTCCGTCAACTATCAGATTCAGCGCAGCAGGCAAGGCAATCAATATTGTAAAAACCATTGCCGGCATCAGTCTCTTCAGAAGAATAACCAGCACACCTGACAGAAGCGCCAACAGCAAAGCACAGGACAGAAAGACAACGATGCCTGAAACAGTTTTCTGAAAACTCAAGAGGACAATGAACAGGAAGATGCTGACAATCTTTATCCTCGGTTCAGTCCTCTGCAGAAACCCCTTTATTGAAGAGGTTCTTTCATTGAACATTGTATCTTCAACAAAAGAGACAACATGCCGCAGAGTCTTATCAAGAAACCTCTCTCTTGGTTTTTTTATGTTCACAACCTGCAACTCGTCTCTCGTTACTGATTTAAGCCAGTCAGGAATTCCCATTTTTCCCCGCAAAAATTTTTCCTATGAGTATTGATATTCCTATAACCAGAGCAGCGCCTATTATCCCTGAAAATATATAGCCTGTATATGACTTAACCCCTTTGTCCCAGCCTGAAAATGCATAATCAGGGATCGGAGCTTTCCAGAGTTCCGACAGTTTTTTAAGTCCGTGTGGAACATATCCTGCAATCTTTTCAATCTCATCCGCACCCCATTCTCCCCATGCGCCGCCTGCCTTTAAAAGTTCCGGGAGAATTAATCCTACAGGTGATAGTATTATCAATATAGCGATTCCTATCCAGAGTTTCCCGAATTTTAAATTTTGAATTTTAAATTTTGAATTCGCCATGACTACCCTCTTATCAACTCAGGATGTGATTTTTTGATGTAAAGAAGCACAAACACAGTAACCACTGCCTCAACAATCCCGAAAAGAAATATATGCTCTAACATTATTGCAGGAATGGTTATGCTCAAAGGGAACGGACTGTATAGAGGCCTTCCGTCTGCGCCTGTATGGAGAAGCGGCTGAATCCCGAGTTCCAATGCGGTGAGTAAGGCAGCTATGTTGATACCGATATATGCGCCTGCGCCTGCGCCTATTAAATGACGAGTGGAGAGTGACGAACGACGAGTTTCTGTATCATAATTTTTGAACTTTGAACTTTGAACTTTGAACTTTTCACTCGAAATTAATTTATAAATTCCATAACCTGTAAACATTCCTGCAAAAGCGATATTAAAACAATTAGCACCTATGGCTGTAATCCCGCCGTCTCCGAAGATAAGAGCCTGAACAATAAGCGCAATGGATAAAGCAATCACTGCGGGCCACGGCCCGATTAAGATTGCAATCAGTGTTGCGCCTGTTGCATGGCCTGTTGTCCCGCCCGGCAGCGGCACATTAAACATCATTATCACAAAGCTGAATGCGGCGCTCAGGGCAAGAAGAGGAACCTGAGATGCCTTTAATATCTCCTTGACCTTTTTTGAGGCGTAAATCCAGATTGGAATAACGGCGGCCCAGAGGCTTCCGTATGTTACCGGCCCTAAATATCCGTCAGGTATGTGCATTTAAAACCTCTGCTGCTCGCCTGTGTTCAGGTAAAAGCCTGAAAGTTTCAGGCCTGCTCATTTCAGATATTGGCAGTTTAAAAACAGTAACACAAAAATACCGCCCTTTCAATAATAATGTATTCTATCCCTTTCTTTCCTATATTTTGTGATAAAATAAACAATTCCAGATTAATCCCCGGATGGACTATGCCAAAGGATATACGTAATTTTTCTATCATAGCTCATATAGACCACGGGAAGTCTACTCTTGCAGACAGGCTTCTTGAATATACAGGTGCGCTCAGCGCAAGGGAGATGCAGGCGCAGGTTCTTGATTCAATGGACCTTGAGCGCGAAAGAGGCATAACGATAAAGGCTCATTCAGTGCGTCTTCTGTACAAGGCTGATGACGGAAGGGAATACATTCTCAATCTCATAGACACACCGGGGCATGTTGATTTTTCATACGAAGTGTCAAGAAGCCTGGCCTCGTGCGAGGGTGCGCTTCTTATTGTTGACGCATCGCAGGGAGTTGAGGCGCAGACCCTTGCCAACGCATACCTTGCAGTGGAACATAACCTTGAGATGATTCCTGTTATAAATAAAATAGACCTGCCGGCGGCAGAGCCTGAAAAAACAAAGGAGCAGATAGAAGATGCAATCGGGCTTGACTGTTCCGAAGCAATACTTGCAAGCGCGAAGGAAGGCATAGGCACAAAAGAGATTCTTGAGGCGATAGTGAAAAAAATTCCGCCGCCAACAGGAGAAAATGATAAGCCGCTCAAGGCGTTAATCTTTGATTCATGGTTTGACAATTATCAGGGAGTAATCGTGCTCGTAAGAGTTTTTGACGGGACGGTAAGAGCAGGCAAGAAAATAAAACTTATGGCCACAGGGAATGAATTTGAGGTGGCGCAGGTGGGGATTTTCAGTCCAAAGATGCAGCCCTCAGAAGAACTTTCCTCCGGCGAGGTCGGCTATGTAATTGCAGGGATAAAGAACGTAACAGACTCCAGGATCGGAGACACGATGACTGATGTGGATACTCCGGCACAGGAGCCGTGTCCCGGATATAAGGACATAAAGCCGATGGTCTTTTGCGGGCTTTATCCGACAATACCGCATGAATACGACAACCTGAGGGATGCGCTTAATAAACTGAGATTAAACGATTCGTCTTTTAATTACGAGCCTGAGACTTCGCTTGCGCTCGGGTTCGGGTTCAGGTGCGGTTTTCTCGGACTTCTTCACATGGAAATAATAAAAGAAAGGCTTGAGCGTGAGTTTGACCTTTCACTCTTAAGCACGGCTCCGACTGTTGTTTACAAGGTGACAAAGACAGGAGGAGAGGTCATTCATATTGAAAATCCTGCGTTGCTGCCTGACAAATACGAGAGAATAGAGGAGCCTTTTGTTCTTGTGACCATATTCGTGCCGAAGGATTACATAGGCCCTATTTTTGACCTTTGTCAGGAAAAAAGGGGGACACAGAAGAATTTCACATTTATAGGGAAAGACAAGATTAAGGTTGAGTATGAACTGCCCCTGAATGAGATTTTATGGGATTTTTACGACAGGTTAAAATCAATTTCAAAAGGCTATGCATCAATGGACTATGAATTCCTCGGCTTCAGGGAATCAGACCTTGTTAAGCTCAACATCCTGATTAACGGAGAGATTATTGACGCTCTCTCCCTGATAGTGCATGAGGAAAAGTCATATTACAAAGGCAGGGAGCTGAGTGAAAAGCTGAGGGGGATTATCCCGAGGCAGATGTATGAGGTCGTGATTCAGGCAGC
Organism: Nitrospirota bacterium; assembly: GCA_016195565.1. NCBI lineage: Bacteria > Pseudomonadati > Nitrospirota > Nitrospirota bacterium. The sequence continues at coordinate 104,169 of JACPZK010000010.1, forward strand.
GATAGGAAGCAAGATTATAGCGCGTGAGAGCGTAAGGGCGCTGAGGAAAGATGTTCTTGCAAAATGCTACGGCGGCGATATAAGCCGCAAGAGAAAGCTCCTTGAGAAGCAGAAAGAGGGGAAAAAGAGGATGAAGCAGATTGGGAGGATAGAACTTCCGCAGGAGGCGTTTCTGGCAGTGTTAAAGGTGAAGTGAACAACAAAATCGGGATATTATTAATTGTAAATTCTATGCTTTCGTTGCTAAGCATCCCGTGTGTGTTCTTTTACTATTTCTTCTTTCAAAAGTTTCGCAAATTTTTCAGGCTCTTCATACTGCGGCAGGTGTGCCGAATTTTCAAAACCGGTAAATGCTTTTTTATCGGCTTGCAGGTATTCATAAAACTTTACAGCCATTTGGTATGGGGCAACACCGTCTTTCTTGCCCTGAATAAAATGTACCGGAACATGAACACTTGTTATTGTATGAAAGAGGTTGAGTGTATCTAATTCGGGCAATAATGCATTTTGACAAAATTCCATACCCTTTATTGTTCTTAAAATATCTTTAAGACTGTAGGCTTTACTAAAAAGCATATTTTTAATGGTGGATATTATCAATTGATTATAACTACTGCCTGTTTTTATTCCGCCTAAATCAGTAAGAATTTTTGCCCTTTGCTGAAATGTTTTAGTGTCAACAATTGGTGTTTTCTCCAATTCAATTATCTGTTTGATAAATTTCCTATTATTTTTTTCTTTGGCTTTATTCATTGCGAATTCAAGAGTATATTTATTTGCCATTGGCATATCAATGTCAATTCCAACTAAAAATATCCGGCTAAAGATACTGCTGTCTTTTGCGGCAGCCATCAGGCTTAGGGTCGCGCCAATAGAGTAACCTACAAGGATTGCTTTATCTTTTTGATATTTTTTTAACAGATATTTGGTAACAGCAATAACATCATCTGTTAACTGAGAAAGATTAATTGTTTTTGGGTCTATGGTTTTATTATAGGATTTGCCGCATCCTCGCTGGTCCCAATAAGCGACTAAGTAATTTTCTTCAAGATGCAATAGCTTTTCCATTGCATCAGCCTCCGGAATAATCGGCAAGCCCGGGCCTGCCTGCACATGAATAATAAGTGGTGTTTTTGCGCTTTTACCTTGAACAAGAAGCCATTGCTCGGAGTGATTGATGTTTACTTTTTCTAAACTATTATTTGCCATATTATTTTTTTCGATGCTCGAACGTTTGAGATGAGCGGTTCGCCGCAGGCGAATCCGCTGGAGTGATTTGTTAGGCGCCTAATATTTCATTTATTTCTTTAACTAAAATCGGCAAGTGATTCATAGCAGCCTTCCAAACAATCATCTCGTCAATAATGTCATAACCATGAATTAGTATGTTTCTAAACCCGATGATACGATGATGTTCCGAAATCTTTTCTATCAATTCCTCATCAAATTTCTTAATCCTGTTAAGCGCTTCCCCAATGATCTCAAAATCCCTTTCAACTGCTCTTTGTGTAACAGGGCTTTTTTGATATTCACTGAAATCCATTCCATGAACAAAATCTTGTATTTCTTCCGTTGCTTGGAGAATATCCACAAGGCTTTTTCTTGTCTCATCTTTCATAAATTACAGTCCTTGTTTTTTCAACAGATTTCCTAAAAATAGGGTTTCTGAATGGTTTATCCACAACAAGATCTATTTCTCGATTGAATATTCCTTCCAATTGCTCCTTCAGCTCGAAATACTTACTAAAAAAATCTATATTCTCATCTGAATCAAAAACTACCAAGACATCAATATCACTATTTGGCGAAAAATTATGAGTTAGAGCAGAACCAAAAAGGCCAAGTCTTTTTACAGGGAGTTTTCGGCAAATATTTTCAATCTTCGGTTTGAGTTTTGCTAAATCAATCATAAGAATAGTATCTCTTATTGCTTCAATTTATTCAATCATTTTAATTGCCTAATGCGGCAGTTAAGCCGTAGCCCCGAAGGGGCGTATCGGTCTTGAACTCATGGTTCTCCCGAAGCGGAGCGAGGGAAACAGGAGTTCACGGCTTAACGTAAAGTTGAGGGGCGCGCCGCTTTTGGCGCGTCCCTCTCGAACGCCGGGTTATGCATTTTTACCAATCTTTCCAACTCCACCATTTAAGAAGTTCCGGCTTATGATTCTTATTAGTAGCGAAGTAAACTGCACAAC